>CALMMY010000191.1 GCA_937868695.1 uncultured Comamonadaceae bacterium | reverse complement strand
GCCACCCTGTGGCGCTGGCTCGATGGCCTGGTGGCCGTGATGATGTGGGGCACGGCTGTGTTTTTGCTCAAGAGCCTGTTTTGACAGGTTCGGCGGTAGGCAAGCTGGCGAGCCACCGCTGGACATGGTGAAGTACGGCTTACAATTCTCCCAGTTCGGGAGGAATGTGCATGCGGGTCATCGCCAAAAGTACCTTGGTCAGGTTCTGGAGCCAGCCTGGGGCTGCCGATGCCCAAAGTGCGCTGCAAAGCTGGCACGACGAGGCCCAGAAAGCGCACTGGGAAACGCCTCAGGACATCAAGAATCAGTACCGCAGTGCCAGCATCTGCGGCAACAACCGCGTGGTGTTCAACATCGCGGGCAACAAATACCGCCTGGTGGTCGAGATGCAATACCAGGCGGGCATCGCATGGGTCAAGTTCATCGGGACGCATGCGCAGTACGACCAGATCGACGTGGAGAGAGTCAATGACTGTTAAACCCATACGCAACGATGCCGATTTGCAGGCTGCATTCCGGCAACTTGAGCGGGTGTTTCAGGCCCCACCCGATTCCGAGCAGGCCGATGAGCGGGATGTGCTGGTGACGTTGATTGAGGTTTACGAAGCCAAGCACTACCCCATCGGCCCCGCCGATCCGGTGGAGGCGATCAAATTCAGAATGGAGCAACAAAACCTGACACCCAAAGATCTGGAGCCCTACATCGGCTCCAGTGGACGGGTGTCAGAGGTACTCAACCGCAAGCGCCGCCTGAGCCTGCACATGATCCGCAAACTGCACGCCGGTCTGCGCATTCCCTACGAAAGCTTGCTCGCCGCAGGCTGACCCCTCCACGGGGCAGCCACCCTGTGGCGCTGGCTCGATGGCCCGGTGGCCCGGTGGCCGTGATGATGTGGGGCACGGCAGTGTTTTTGCTCAAGAGCCTGTTTTGAAGGTTCGGCCTGGAGAGGCTGGCCTGCAACCGCTGACCAGCCCCCACATTACCGCCCCGTCAACCGCACACCAACCAGGCACGCACCGGTCGGCAGGCCGCCATTCACCCATCAGCGGCGGAACTTGCCGCCTGCGCTGATGATGGACAGATCGACGAAATCCAGCCCCGTGTGGTCGGTGGGGCTGTAGTCCAGCACCAGGCCGCCCAGGTCCAGGCGGCCCAGGTTTTCCAGTGCGTTGTGCAGGCTGGCGCGGCTGGGTCTGGGGCCGGCGCGGCGCAGCGCCTCCACCAGCACCTTGGCGGATGCAAAGCCCTCCAGCATGGCCGGGCTGAGTTCATCCACGCCCTGCGCCTTGGCCAGCTGGGTGGCCTCTTTGACCAGTGCGTAACTCTGGCTGGCTGGCATCACCTGGCTGACCACCACGCCGTGCCCCGCATCGCCCAGCAACTTCACAAACCCAGCCGATGCGTTGTTGGACAGCGTGATGTACTGCCCGGCCACGGTGGCGGCCTTGAAGCTGCGGATGCCCTCCACCACCGCCGTGCCAGAGCCGATCAGCAGCACAGCCTGCGGCTCGGCAGCCTTGAGGCCGGGCAGCAGGGGCGCAAAGTCGGGCTTGGTGCGGTCGAACTTGGCCACGGCCACCGGCTCCAGCCCCGCCGCCTGCAAGCCCTTGCGTGCGCCCTCCAGGCCATCGTTGCCGAAGCTGTCGTCCACATGCACCACAGCCAATCGGCGCACACCGATGGAGGCCAGGTGCGCCACGGCGCGTTCGGCCTCGCGCTGGTAGGTGGCCCGCACGTTGAACACATACCGCTTGAGCGGCTGGTGCAGCACCATCGCCCCGGTGGATGGCCCCACCAGCGCCACGCGGTGCTGCTCCAGCACGGTGTGGATGGCCTCGGTATGCGGCGTGCCCCGACTCATGAACATCGCCAGCATGCCGCGCTCCTCGATCAGGCTGCGGGCATTGGCCTCGGCCTTCTTCACGTCGAACGCATCGTCCAGCGTGGTGACTTCGATCTGCTCGCCACCCACGCCGCCCTTGGCGTTGATGTGGTTGAGGTAGAGCTGGGCCCCGGTCATGGACTCTTTGACCGTGGCCGCCACCGCGCCGGTGACACCCACGGTCTGTCCGATGCGGATCTGGGCCGTGGCGGCGAGGGCGCACGCGCCCAGCGCACACGCCACCAGCACTGTCCTGAGCGGGTGTGCGGGCGTGTTCACATCATGCCCAGCCAGCGAGGGAACCACAGTGACAGGCCAGGCCAGTAAGTCACCACCATCAGGAAGCCGATCATGGCCAGCAGCCACGGCCACACGGCCACGGTCAGCTCGGTGATGCCCATTTTGGTGATGCCCGAGGCCACGTACAGGTTCAGGCCCACCGGCGGATGGCACATGCCCACCTCCATGTTCACCACCATGATGATGCCGAAATGCACCGGATCGATGCCCAGCTTCATGGCCACCGGGAACAGGATGGGCGCGAAGATCAGCACGATGGACGATGGCTCCATGAAGTTGCCCGCCAGCAGCAGGATCACGTTGACGGCCAGCAGGAAGGCGATGGGGCCGAGGCCGTTGCCCAGCATCCAGTCGGCCAGCGACTGCGGAATGTTCTCGTTGGTCATGATGAAGCTGAACAGCACCGCGTTGGTGATGATGTACAGCAGCATGGCCGACATGTTGGCCGAGTTCAGCAGCACGCGGGGCACGTCTTTCAGGCCCATGTCTTTGTAAACGAACACGGCCACAAAGAAGGCATAGACCGCGCTCATGGCCGCCGCTTCGGTGGGGGTGAACAGGCCGGTGTAGATACCGCCCATCACGATGACGATCAGCAGCAGGCCCCAGGCCGATTCCTTGAACGCCTTCAGGCGCTCCAGCCAACTGGCCTTGGGCAGACGGGGGTAGTCATATTTCTTGGCGCGGTACCAGGTGACACCGGCCAGCACACCCGCCAGCGCCAGGCCAGGCACCACACCGGCCATGAACAGCGCGCCCACCGAGGTGTTGGTGGCCACCGAGTACATCACCATCACGATGGACGGCGGGATCAGGATGCCGAGCGCACCGGAAGTGGTGATCACGCCCGCACCGAAGCTTTTGGGAAACCCGGCCTTGACCATCGCAGGCAGCAGGATGGAGCCGATGGCCACCACCGTGGCCGGGCTGGAGCCCGACACCGCCGCAAACAGCGCACACGCCAGCACACCACCCAGCCCCAGGCCACCGTACCAGTGGCCCACCATGCTGGCGGCAAAGTTGATCATGCGCCGCGCCACACCGCCGTGGGTGAGGAAGTTGCCCGCCAGAATGAAGAACGGGATGGCCATGATCTCGAACTTCTCGATGCCGGTGAACAGCTTGAGCGCCACCGACTCCAGCGGCACCTGCGTGAACCCGAACAGGAAGGTGAGTACCGTCAGGCCCAGCGAAATCGAGATGGGCATGCCGGTGAGCATCAGCACCAGCAGCAGGAAAAAGATGATGGCGGCATTCATTTGTGCGCTCCTTTGGATGCATTGGCTGACTGGCCGGGGGCGGGGTGCTTCAGGTCATGCGGGTGCAGGTTGTCGTTCATGGCGTACACATCCGCATCGACGGGCAGCTCTTCTTCCAGACCATCGACATGGCCGTGGTCGTGGTGGGGCAGCTCGCCGGTGCGGGCAAAGTTGACCAGCACCTGCAAAAAGCGGAAGCACATCAGGCTGGTGCCCAGCGGAATGGCGCTGTACACGATCCAGGTGGGCCACTCCAGGTCGGGCGTGGTGGGGCCTTCTGGGATGCCTTCCACCGAATGGCCCATCAGGTTGAAGAAATAGTGGTGGGCACCGTTTTCCCAGACAAAACCCGCGCCCAGTGTGGCCACGATGGCGGTGAACAGAGCACCGGCAGCCAGACCGAGCATGACGAATTTGCCGCGCATGCTGTCATCCAGGCGGTTGATCAGCACGTCCACACCCACGTGGATGCCGGTGCGCACGCCGTAGGCCGCACCGAACTTGGCCATCCACACAAACATGATGATGGTCAGCTCCTGCGCCCAGCCCAGGTTGAGGCCCAGCAGCCAGTCTTGCAGACCGGGAATGCTGACCCCGGCGAGGTAGCGGTGAACCACCGCCACAAAAATGATGAGCGTGGCTCCGCCCATGAGGAACGTGACGAGCCACTCCTCCAGATGATCGAGGAATTTCATGGTTTTCTTCCGGTTGAAAAGGACAACACAGCCGCTCCGCCATTGGCCGGGCCGGGGCTGCATGCACGCTCAGGGCACAGAGGTGTGCCTGAGCGGGCATGGTGGGTGGCGTGCAGCCGCATCGTCTGCCGACTGCACGCACAGGGTCACGCGGCGCAACCCTGAAGGAACACGGGGGAATGCACTGCGGTCAGCACGGTGACCGGTGCCCCCGGCGCATCACTCGGGGGTGTAACCCGTTTCCTTGTAGAACATCTGCAAGGTTTCTTTGCCCACGCGGTCAGCCATCTTGGTGTGGACAGGGCCCATCGCCTTCTTCAGGGCATCGCGCTCTTCTTTGGTGGGGGTGTAGATGGCGGTCTTGCCCGACTTCTTCACGCCTTCCAGCGACAGGTCGTTTTCTTCCTGGGCAATCTTGTTGGCATAGACCGTGGCTTCCTTCATGGCCTTTTCAAGCTGGCCGCGCACATCGGCTGGCAGGCCATCCCAGAACTTCTTGTTCACGATGACGGCATAGCCCAGGTAGCCGTGGTTGGTCAGGCTCAGATGCTTCTGCACTTCGTGCATCTTCTGGGTGTAGAAGTTGGAGATGGGGTTTTCTGTGCCATCGACCACGCCGGTTTGCAGTGCCTGGTACACCTCGGAGAACGCCATCACCTGCGGAATACCGCCCACCGAGCGAATCTGCTCTTCCAGCACCTTGGACGACTGGATGCGCATTTTCTTGGCACGCAGGTCAGCCGGTGTTTTGATGGGCGTGTTGGCCGAGAACGACTTGAAGCCGTTGTCCCAGAAAGCCAGTCCCTTGATGCCCTTGGGCTCCAGCTTGGCCAGCATGGCCGCACCCACGGGGCCTTGGGTAACTTTGTGCAGCTCTTCCGTGTTGTCGAACATGAACGGGAAGTCGAACGCCTCGAACTCCTTCACACCCAGCGGGCCGAACTTGGCCAGCGACGGGGCCAGCATCTGCACGGAGCCGATTTGCAGGGCTTCCATTTCTTCCTTGTCTTTGTACAGGGCGGAGTTGGCATACACCTCCACCTTCACGGCACCCTTGGTCAGCTCGGCCGCCTTCTTGGCAAAGAATTCGGAAGCCTTGCCCTTGGGGGTGTCCGCCGCCACCACGTGGCTGAACTTGATGACCACGGGCTGCTGCGCCTGTGCGCCCAGACCCAGCGCCAGCAGTGCGCTGGCCAGAACAAATTTCAATTTCATGGAAGTGTCTCCTCGGGGGGATGAATGTCGAACCTGACGGGGTGCAACGATACCCACAGCCCCACGACGGAACAACTGTGGCCTTCAACAGGGGAATGTCTCGGGTAAACCCTGATCAACCATCCCAGGTGGCGGGCCGCTCAGATGGAAGCAGCAGGTATCCGAACAGAAAACCACTGGTGGTCGGTCTGGAATTCGGGCGGAGCATTGCCGTTGTCGCGCAGCAGTTTTTGGGCACGCTGCACACCTTGGCCGTAGCGGTTGACGTAGCCCAGGGCGCGCATGGCTTCGGCCACCACGGGGTTGCGGTAGTCGTTGCGCTGGGGGAAGTGGCCCTCGGCTTCGCCGTACAGCCCGCCGGGGTTGTCGATGCGGATGTGGTCAGCAAACCAGTAAAAACGCACGGGCGTGTTGGACTGGTAGTTGCGGTGCATGATGGCGTTGAGCAGCAGCTCGCGCACGGCGGTTTTGGGGTAATCGGTGCGGGTCTCTTCGCGCAGGGCCGACACAAAAACCGGGCGACTGCGCACGTTGGCATCGATCAGAAAGTCCAGCGTTTGCAAAACATGCATCAAATCGCCCCGGATTTCTTTGGCATCGGTGATGTCACTGGTGTCCTGGGTGCCCGCCAGACGCAGAAACTGCACATAGGCTCCGGGCAGAAAATGGGTGGGGGTGGGTGCAAACAACAGCACACCCGCGTGCGTGGGGCACTGGCGCGTGGGGTTGAAAAAGCGCAAGCCAGCCAGTTGCTGGGCCAGGGTGCGCCCGTTGGCGGCAATCACATCAGGGGCAATGGCACGCTTGCGGTACAGCAGCAGAAATTTGTCGGCATCCAGATCATCAAGGGTGGCCTCCAGGCAAGGCTGGGCATCGAAGCTGCGGGCCTGGGCCACACGGCGCTCCATGAGAAGGCGCTCTTCCTGTTCATTGGCAATGGCTTTTCGCGGCCCCACACGCACCCAGATTTGGCCTTTGTAGCGCACAGGTGGCAAATCGGAAGGCTGCACCTGCACCACAGCTACCTCGCCATCGGGCAGGCCAATTTTGCTCACGGTCATCGCGGGCAGCGGCAGGATGTTGCCATCGGCACGCAGGGCTCCCAGGTTTTGCAGCAACTGGTCACTGATGTGCAGGCCGCAGGGCTTGCCTCGGTCATCCGCACCGATGATGAGGTAGCCCGGTTGCGCGTGGCGAGGCAAGTCATTGGCAAAGGCACAGATGGCCTGGGCAAATTTGTCGGTGTTGCTGGTGGAGATGGTGCGCTCAATGCGATCCGACTCCACATCGGCCAGCAACGCTTGTACGAACTCGGGGGTCAGCATGGTGT
>CALMMY010000190.1 GCA_937868695.1 uncultured Comamonadaceae bacterium | reverse complement strand
CTGGGTGGCCACGCAGCGGTAATGTTTCAGCACCGCCTGGCCAAAGCCTGGGGTGGGTGTGCCCCGTCCGTCCTGGGTCAGCTGGTACTGCCGCCCTTTGGGGTGAATTTTGGTGGGCGGCGACCACGCCCAGGCCAGGTAAGACAGGCCAGCTACATGGAACTTGGGCAGCCAGTGCGTGACGAAGGGGGCTTGGTCGTTGTGGTCGCCAAACTCGGTGATGACCACGGGGTAGCCAGCGGCCACGATTTCCTGCGCCTTTTCGAGGGAGCCCTTGTTGTTCAAGGTGAGGTATTTGGCATCACCGGGTTCAGTTCCCCATTTGGGGTACACATGCCACGAGGCGGCCAACTGCGGTGTCCAGCTGCCCTTGAAACCTTTGGGCGGCTTGCGGTCATCGGGCACCTGTTGCAGCCAGCGGGTGTTGTCGCCCGAATACACCAGGCTGCCCACCAGCACCACATTGCCCGCCCCGGCAGAGCGCACGGCGGCGATCAGGTCGTTCCAGCCTGCGGTCTGGTAAATGTGCGGAATTTTCTTGGGCTTGCCTGCGCGGTCGGTGCCAAAGGCGTAGTCCAGCCGGTGCGACACCCGCAAATCCAGGTCTTTGGCCCCCACATCGTGCGGTTCGTTGAACAGATCGAAGGCCACATGGGGGGCGTTTTTGAAGGTTTCGGCCACCGAGGCCCAGAACCGAACCGAGTTGTCCATGTTGGCCATGCGGTCACCCGACGGGCAGAAATCAGATGGCGCGGCATTGTGCAGGTCGAGCACCACAAAGAAGCCCGCCTTGGCCGCCGCGTCCACCGCCTGCTTCACATCGGCGCGGTACCGCCCCAGGCGATCCGGGTTGGCCACCGCACCCTCTTTGCCCTTGCGCCCGAACACATCGCGGCAGCGCCCGTTGGGGCCGTTGGCATTCCAGGAAGCCTCGTACAGCGAAATGCGCACGGCATTGGCATGCCAGCGTGCCAGCGCGGTGAAATCAGGCAAGCCATCGGCGGTGTCGAGCTGGTTGCCCCAGTTGGTTTGCGTGGCCGCATCGGCAATGGCCACGTACTGCATGCCCGATAGATTCATGCCCATGAGCCGCAGCCGCTGGCCCGCCCCGTCGATGAAATGGCCCGCATGCGGCGAGCCCGGCGGAGCCACAGCCAGGCGCAGGGCCGCACCCTGGCGGGTGGCCACCTCGGTGCGCGGGTCGGGCGTGGCCGCTTTGGGGCGTTCCGGCAGGGGCTTGGCCCACTCGGGGGCAGCCAGCGCCGCACCGGCCAGCAGCAGCCACCACAGCATGCCAGCCACCAGAGCGCAGCAGCCCCGTGACCCACTCCAAATCAAACTCTGCATCCAACGCCCGTTGCCGCATGCTTTCATGGTTCGCCCCTCGACAGACAGAAATTCAACCGCATGCAGGCCAGTATTGCATGGGCGGTGGGCTTCTCAATCCGTCACATGGCATTCGCGCCGCAGCAGGGCAAGGGCATCTGCCTGCACGTGGGCGTGGTCGCTTTCGAGCGTGGGCAGGGCATCTTCAATGAAGTGTTGCCACAGACTGAGGTAGTCGGCCTGGTGTTGTTCGGGGGCGTGGTTGTGGATGTACGCGCCCACCAGCTCGGGCTTCAGGCCGGTTTTACGGATTTTCCGCAGCAGCGCGGTGGCGGCTTTTGCGGTAAGCAGTGTTTTGGGTGCCGCGCCTGCCGCCACGCACAAAAACAGCGTGAGCAGCGAGCTGTCGTCCTGGTGCCCGCCCGTGGCTTTGTGCCAGGCCTGGGAGGTGCTGCGGTCAAAGTGATCGACTTCGCTGACCATGTCTTCCACCCAGAAATACCGCCCCATGAACGCGGGGGTGTGGGCAAACAGTTTGCGGACGGGCACCTGGGTGTCGAGGATGGTGGGCAAGTCACTCACCACCGATTGGCGCACAGCTTCCACGGTGGGTTTGAGGTGCGTGGGCAGCTTGGCAGGAGTGGCAATCTTCAGCGCCTGCGGGGCGGTGGCGTGCTTTTTGCGCCAATCCATCACCATTTTTTCAAAGGCCACCCAGTCGGGCATCTGGGTGCGTTTGATGGTGTGCAGCAGCAGCGCGGTGCGGATCACCGCCTCTGCGTCCGGGCCGGCCTCGGCCAGGTCATCGGCATCCAGACCCAGCGCATGGGCCAGCCAAATGGCGGCTTCCATCACCAGCGCCACCTGGCTGCGTTGCGCCAGCTCTTGCTGGTAGTCGCTCAGGGGGCGCAAGGCCCAGGTGGCCAGCAGGGGGATGTGGCGGTCGGCGAACCTGCCTGTGTCGCTCATGCCGAAGTGGCTGGTTTGCGGCATGGCAATCAGGGCCTTCAACATGTCTGCGCCGCCTTTGGAGCGCGACAGCAGCGAGTGGTCGCGCAGCGACTCGGCAGCTTTTTGCACGTCGCCGCCAGAGCTGTGCTCCAGGTACAGGCTGATCAGGTTCAGCATGCGGTCTTTGGCTTTTTCCAGCTCGGGGCGCAAGAATTCGCTGCCAAAGTAGCGTGCAATCTGCACGATGCCCTTGGGGGCATCGGCGTTGATGGCCGCCACTTTTTCAGGGGGAATGATGCCGTGCCGCACCCCATGCAGCAGGGCTTTTTCAAAAAAAGAACGCGCGTCAAACAGCGAAACAGCGGTCATGGGTCACTTACCTCAAATGGCCGACTCTTCGTCCGATGCGCGGGCCGCCGGGGTGGCCTTGCCTTGGTCGGTGTCCCGCGTTTCGACCTTGCCGTCGTCTTCTTCCAACTCGTCGTCTTCAGCCTGGCTGCGCTTGAAGGCCTGTGCCCGTGCGCGCAGCACCAGCAGCATTTCAATGAAAAGGTCGGGGCACTGGTAGCGGAGTATCCAGGCCAGCTCCATCCAGTCCTGGTCGGCCACCTCTTCCTGATCGACGGTGTGCCGCAGATAGGCCGATGCCCGCAAATCGGCGCGTGACAGCATCCGACCGTCGTCTTCAGCCGGGTCAAACGTGCCTGAGCGGACAAAGGCTTCAATGCGCCCCCACTTGTCGGCGAAGTAGTCGGCCAGCGCGTCCACGCCACCGTCCCGGTTGCCAATGGCCTCCAGAAATTCGACGGGGTCGGCATCGTCGCGAAACAGGGTGGAATTCAACATGCCACGCAGGTGGGTGTGCGTCGGGTCTTTGTATTGCGTTTCCAGCACCACCGCGCGGGCAAACTGCTCGGGGGTGACCAGCAGGTTGAGGATGGATTCTTTGGAGCTGTCGTACTCCCGGATCACCGCCAGAACATCTTTGGGCGGCAATTGCTCCAGTACCACCATCAGTGCGCCATCGCCCTCGGTGTCGGCAAGCTCCACCAAGGCAGATTCGGCACCCACAATGTCGCCAGAGGCAATGAGGCTTTGGGTTTTGGCAATCAGGGCAAGGTGATTCATGCGGTCTTTCGTTGTTCAGCTTGCGGATGAAGCTCAGTGGTCTTTGCGGTCAAAGCCTTGCGCTTCCATCCAGTCTTGCCCGGCTTCTTCGCGGCGGCGGGCGTTGTATTCATCATCGGTATCGTCAGGATCGTTGAGCGGGTCATCGCTCTGGTCTTGGTCGAGATCGTGGTCGTGGTCTTCGCCATCGCTGTCACCGTCGGTTTCACCGCCGTCAGCATCACGGGGGGTGCGCATGGGTGCGCCCGGCTTGGCATACAGATACTCCAGGCCCGCTGCCACGGTCATGAACCACTCGCCCATCGGTTCTTTCACCATCTCTTTGGCCAGTTCCTGGGCCCAGGGCTTCAAGGTCAGCGCGTGCGCCAGGCTGTCCCACTCGGGCAGCTCATCGGACTCCCGGCTGACCAAGTCTTCCAGAGCGGCGGGCTGGTTGAAGTGAAAGCCCTGGTTGAACACCACGGCCACCATCTCCGGGCTGATTTCAATCATTTGGCGCAAAAACGCCAGCTCTTTGCGCTTTTCGGCCAGCCGCTGGCGCAGCACGTCTTTGCCTTCGGAATCAGAGGCGAGGTCGTCCATCTCGGCCTGGTAGGCCGAACCCAGAGCGTGGAAAAAGGGGGAAATGCTCATGTCGGGCAGTGGGGTAAGTTGACGCGCTCAGTCTCTCAGAGCACGGTTTTGATGTAGGTCTGCCAGATTTCACGGGCGGTTTCCAACGGGTCGTCCAACAAATTGCGCCGGCGGTTGTCGTCATAGCCCTGGCGCTTTTGTGGATCGGCCAGCACGTCGTAAGCCTGTTGCACCGCCCGAAAACGGGCATTGGCATCGGCTGCGGCGTTGCGGTCGGGGTGAAAAAGAGCGGCCTTCTGGCGAAAGGCTTTTTTGATGTCGGCCAGCGATGCATCGCTGCCAAGCCCAAGGGCTGCGTAATGGTCACTCATGGGCAATTCAGGGTATGGTTCCGCTATGGATGATTATTGGGGGTTCGTTCACAGGAGGAAGGCGAGTATTTCACAGCCCATGCCGGTCACACCAAACAAAACGGCCCCGAAGGGCCGTTTTTGCTTCCAGAAGGCGGTGACCGCTTAGGCCGTCACGCCTTTGGCGATTTCTGCGTACTCTTCAATCTGGTCGAAGTTCAGGTACTGGTACACCTTGCTGCTGTCCTTGTTCAGGCCAGCCATGTCAGCCTGGTACTCGGCCACGGTGGGGATGCGGCCAATTTTGGACGCAATCGCAGCCAGCTCGGCAGAGGCCAGGTACACGTTGGTGTTTTTGCCCAGGCGGTTGGGGAAGTTGCGGGTGGAGGTGGACACCACGGTGGCACCTTCGCGCACTTGGGCCTGGTTGCCCATGCACAGGCTGCAACCGGGCATTTCGGTGCGGGCACCGGCTGCGCCGAACACGCCGTAGTGGCCTTCACGGGTCAGTTCCTGTGCGTCCATCTTGGTAGGTGGAGCCAGCCACAGCTTGACGGGGATGTCGCGCTTGCCTGCCAGCAGGTTGGAGGCGGCACGGAAGTGACCGATGTTGGTCATGCAGGAGCCGATGAACACTTCGTCGATCTTGGCACCGGCGACTTCGCTCAGCAGCTTGGCATCATCGGGATCGTTGGGGCAGCACAGCACGGGCTCGGTCAGTTCGGCCAGGTCGATTTCGATCACGGCTGCGTATTCGGCATCCTTGTCGGCTTCGAGCAGGCTGGGGTTGGCCAACCAGGCTTCGACCTTCTCGATGCGGCGGGCCAGGGTGCG
>CALMMY010000189.1 GCA_937868695.1 uncultured Comamonadaceae bacterium | reverse complement strand
GCACGCCCGAGCAGCTCAAGGCCGACACCTACACCCGCAAGGAGTGGCTGGAGGTTTGAGCGGTTGGGCGCTGTTTGCGTTTGCCCAGCCGTCACAGTCTTGCCATCCAGCCTGTGCGCTGCGCTGGCATGTGACAGTGCGGGTGTACTCTAGGGGGTTTATGTGTTGAACCTTCTGTTTTTCCGGTATGACCGCTCCCAACCGCACCCTGGCCCTCTTCAATTACGACTGGGATGCCACCGGCTATGCCCATGCCGCCAGATCAACGGGCTCTGTGCTGGACAGCGCCGGGTTTGACTTGTTTACGTTTCCGAGCAACGCCCGCTTGGCCTGGTTTGATATGGAACGGTTTGCGGCGCGTCTGGCGGTACAGGCACGGCGCAAAGGCTGGCAAGCCGTGGTGTCCAACCACGAGCAGTTTGGTGCCCTCACGGCGGCTTTGCTGGCCGAGCGCATGGGCTGGCCGGGCAGCCCTGTCAAAGCCATCATGGCTTGCCAGCACAAACTGTATGCCCGTCAGGTGTTGCAACAGGTGGCCCCCGAAGCCAATGTGCCGTTTCAATTGCTGGATGCGGCCTACGGTGCCCCCGTGCCACAGGGGTTGACGTACCCCACGTTCGTCAAGCCAGTCAAAGCGGCCTTTTCCGTGCTGGCCAGGCAGGTAGACAGCCATGCCGACCTGCACCGCCACACCCGCTTCGGTGCTTGGGAGCTGTGGGTCATTCGCAAGCTGGTGGAACCTTTCGAGCGCATGGCCCGACAGAGGCTGGGGCCGCAGGTGCCCTCTGCCCACCGGCTGATGCTCGAAGCACCGGTGCATGCCGACCAGTTCAACCTGGACGGCTATGTGTTCAACGGTCAGTGCCATGCCCTGGGCGTAGTCGATGCGCTGATGTACCCCGGCACCCAGGCCTTCATGCGGTTCCAGTTGCCCACGCGTTTGCCCGATTCGGTGCAGGCATGGGCGCTCGATGTGGCCAGACGATTTTTGCAGGCCGTGGGCTTCACGCACGGGCTGTTCAACATGGAATTTTTTTACGACGAGGCCACCGATGAGCTGAAGGTGATCGAGTTCAACCCGCGCATGGCCTCCCAGTTTTCTGACCTGTACCGCCAGGTCAAAGGCGTGTGCCTGCATGCGTTGTCGCTGGCGCTGGCCCACAACCGTGACCCGGCCCAACTGCCGCGCCACACGCCCACTGCGGGCGCCGCTGCCAGTTTCGTCCACCGGGTGTTTGACCCCCTCGCCCCTGTCAGCATGCCCACGGCGGCGCAGTTGGCCGCTTTTGCAGACACGTATCCAGATGGGCTGGTCATGCCATTCCCCAAATCGGCGGGATCGATCGCCCGCGATTTCAAGTGGCTGGGCAGTTACCGCTTTGGCATTGTTCATCTGGCCGGTGCCACGCAGACCGACATGCTGGCGCACTACCGGGCTGCCTGCTCCACCCTGGGCTGGCCAGCCCTTGCGGGCTGACACAGCGAGAACAACCGACTGAAGAACCGACAAACAACCCGCCTGAACTTTTCCAGCCCGATCACGCTCACACCGCCATGAACCACACCGCACCACACCCTCCACGCTCCACATCGCAACCCGCTCCCCACATCCGCAGTTGGCTGGCTGCCGGTCTGGTGGCTACCGCACTGGCATTGGGCGGTTGCTCGGCCATGAACGCGCAGAACCCGCCCGGTATGCTGAAACCTGTCAACGCAATTGCGGTGGGCGAGCAGCCCCGCGTGATGCTGGCCGGGGCCGATGTGGTGGCGTATTTCACACTGGGCAAGTACACACCGGGTACGTCACAGTTCCAGAGCACCTACGAAGGCGTGGTGTTCCACTTCTCCAGCGCCGAGCACAAACAGGCCTTCGATGCCGCCCCCACGAAATACCTGCCCCAATACGGCGGCTACTGCGCCAACGGTGTGGTGTACGGCATTCCGTGGGGTGGCGATGCCGACACTTGGAAAATGGTTGACGGCAAGCTCTACATCTTTGGCGGTCAGGGCAGCAAAGATGCCTTCTTGCTGGACGAAAAAGCCAACCTGGCGCTGGCCGATCGTTACTGGCAGCAAGAGGTGTCAGGTAACCACAGCTTTGTGCAGCGTGCCAGGCGACTGGTGTTCAAAGTGCCGCACTACAAGACTGGCGACGAACTGGCCAAAGCCGTGGCCGCAGCCAAAGCTGGCAAACCCTGAAGGCCGAACGCGCCATCAATGAGTGGGTGTCGGCGGCTCAGTGTTTTGCCGGAGCGGTGGCCTTGGCGGCGGCATCGAAGCCGCCTTTGGCCTTCCACTCTT
>CALMMY010000188.1 GCA_937868695.1 uncultured Comamonadaceae bacterium | reverse complement strand
AGCCAAGCATTGCGGGCGGCGAACAACGCGAGTCCCCAACCCAGCGGGCAATCGTGCCCGCACAAACCGTCACCCTGGGCCACAGCGGCCCCGGCTTTGCGTTTGACAACGAACTGGGCAGCCACACCGTGTGGGTGGAGGCCTTCGACATCGACACCACCCCCGTCACCTGGGCGCTGTACCTGCCGTTTGTGCAGGCCTCCGGCCACCGCCTGCCGCTGCATGTGCGGTGTGTGGATGGCGCTTGGCAGCAACGCCACTTTGGCAGCTGGCTGCCGCTGCACATGGCCGACCCCGCCGTCCACCTCAGCCACGCTGATGCCCAAGCCTGGTGCCAATGGGCGGGCCGCAGACTGCCCACCGAGGCCGAGTGGCAATGTGCCGCCCACACCGTGCCAGGCTTTGCCTGGGGCCAGGTGTGGGAATGGACGAGCAGCCCGTTCGCCCCCTACCCCGGCTTTGAGGCGCACCCGTACCGGGACTATTCGGCCCCTTGGTTTGATGGCCGCCCGGTTTTGAAAGGTTTTTGTGCGGCCACATCTGGTTTGATGGCACATGTGAGCTACAGAAATTACTTCACACCCGAGCGCAGAGACATTTTTTCCGGGTTCCGTTCTGCGGCCTACCTGGGCTGAATGACCGCTCACAGCGCCCGCGCCCAGCACACGGCAAAGCGTTGACCGGGGTCCGTCCAGGCTTGCGAGGCCACAAAACCAGCGTTGACCAGCAGAGCCTGAAAGCCCGGAAGCGTCCATTTGTACGAGTTTTCGGTGTGGATGCGCTCGCCGCTGGTGAAAGCACGTTCGCCACCGGGCCAACGCACCGTCAGCGAGTGGCGGGCCTGCAAGTGCATTTCAATGCGTGAATCGGTTGTGTTGAACAGCCCCACATGCGCCCATTCGCGCACATTGAAATCGGTGCCCAGCGTGCGGTTGATGTGCAGCAGCAGGTTCAGGTTGAAGGCCGCCGTCACGCCCAGTGCATCGTCGTAAGCGGCCTCCAGTTCGGCGGTGTCTTTGACCAGATCCACCCCTATCAGCAAGCCGCTGCCCGGCGCATTGCCACAGGCAACATGCACGCTGCGCAAAAAGCCCAGTGCGTCATCGGGCGTGAAGTTGCCAATGCTGGAGCCCGCATAAAACAGCACGCGGGGGCGGTTTGAGGGCGCTGCGTCCTTCATCACCTCGTGGGGCAGCACCAGCCCGGCAGAAAAATCGAGCCCCAGGCCCACCATGTCCATACCGGGGTGCTGGCGTTGCAGCAGTTCCAGCGCATCGCGCAAAAAATCGACTGAAATGTCCACGGCCACATAGCCGCTGGGCCTGAGGGTGTCAAACAGGCTGGCCGCCTTGTGGCAGTTGCCCGCGCCCAGGTCAATTAACGTGGCACCGGCAGGAATGTGGGCTGCCATGTGGCTACCGTGGCTGGCAAAGATGGCTGACTCGGTGCGTGTGGGGTAATACTCGGGCAACTCGGTGATGGCCTCGAACAGCCGCGAGCCCAAAGCGTCGTACAGAAATTTGGGGCTGGTGTGGGCGGCGGGGGCAGTCAGGCCTTGCAGCAACTCGGCACGCACGGCGGCATGGTCGGCGTGATGAAGCTGGGTAAAACGGGGGCTGCGCATGAATCCATCCGATCCGAAGGGGCTGTGATGCCGTGGTTATAACGCTTGCACCCAATGTACCCACAGGCGGGCGCGGCACAGACCCAAAACCTTGCTCCAGTTTCGCCGTGGCAACCGATGTTTAATAGCGTTCCGCTCACGCCCATCCACCTTTTCAGGACTGCCACCATGCTCGATCTGTCTCCTTCCCGCACCCGCCGCGCTCTGATGTCTTGCGCCCTGCTGTCTGCCGCCGCATTCATACACCC
>CALMMY010000187.1 GCA_937868695.1 uncultured Comamonadaceae bacterium | reverse complement strand
GGCTGGTATGAGTTTGACGAAGCCTTGCAGGCCGATGCCCAGCGTTACTCCCGGCTGTCGCAGGCGCTGCGCCGCGCGGTGGAAGACAACACGGTGCAGGTGGTGTACCAGCCCGTGATCGACGTGGTGACAGACAGGGTGACCAGCATGGAAGCCCTGATGCGCTGGTCGCTGGATGGCGAAGCCATCCACCCCGATGAGTTCATCCCCATTGCAGAGGAAACCGGCTTGATAACGTCGCTGGGACGGCAGGTGCTGGACAAAAGCTGTGCCCTGCTGGCGCGGCTGCGGGCCCAGGGGCACGACCTCACATGCAGTGTCAACCTGTCGATGCGGCAGTTTTCTGAACCCGACCTCATTGGCGATGTGGTGCGCACAGTGGCTGCGCACGGCCTGCCCGCCACGGCCATCCGCCTGGAGATCACCGAAAGCCTGGTGGCCAATGCCGAGCATGTGATTGACGCGGTGATGCGCGACCTGCACGGGCGGGGCTTCCGGTTCATGCTGGATGACTTTGGCACCGGCCAGTCGTCGCTGCACAGGTTGCAGGCGTTGCCGTTTCACACCATCAAAATTGACCGCAGCTTTGTGATCCCGTTGCAGCGGGGTGACCAGATCATGGTGCGCACCGTGGTGGAGCTGGCCAGGGCGCTGAACATGCAGGTGGTGGCCGAAGGCGTGGAGCAGCCTGAAGAGTTGGCACAATTGCTGTCTTTGGGTGTGACGCAAATTCAAGGCTACCTGACAGCCCGTCCGATGTCCGAGCGGGCTTTGGCGGTGTGGCTCAATGAGCGTCGCAGCCATCCACGCGCAGCGAATCACCTCAAGACCTGATACGGCGGGTTCCTGACCACGATTGGATCAAACACAAGACGGTTTTTTTCTGGTACACCAGAGGTGTCCCTTCCTTCACGGGGAGGGCATCTATTTCAACACCCGGAGAGCACATACATGTTTCCAGAATTTCGCGACCTCATTTCCAGCCTCAAGGGCCACGACCACCATTTCACCCGCCTGTTCGACAAGCACAATGAGCTGGATCAGAAGATCAAAAACATGGAGTCCCACATCGAGCCCGGCACCCCGGTCGAAATCGAAACCCTGAAAAAAGAAAAGCTGGCACTGAAAGACCAGATCTACCACCACCTGGTCAGCCTGAAAAAAGCCTGAACCTGAAGCTGGGTTCTTCGGCCCGGCTCAGTACCGGGCGAAGCCGCTCAAAGCCGCACAAAGCCCCCTGCCCAGGGGGCTTTGTCGTTTCAGGGGTTGACGCATTCACCCACGGTCAGGCCCTGTTTGCCGGGCACGCCGCAGGGCGACAGGCCGCCGGGCACCGGGTGGGGCGTGCCTTCCAGGTCCATCTGGGCCAGCCGGGTGTCCCAGGCCAGCAGGCCCTGTTTGCCCAGGGTCAGGCGCAGCACCCAGCCGGTCTGACCACCGGGCACGTCTTCAAAGCTGTCAAACACAAAGTTGCCCAAGCTGTACACGATGAGCTTGCCCCGGTACATCTCGGTGCCCTGCGTGACGTGCGGGTGCCCGCCCACCACCACATCGGCCCCGTTGTCGATCATCAGCCGGGCCAGCTGGCGCTGGCGCTCGGTGGGCTGGCGTTCGCGCTCCCAGCCCCAGTGCATGAAGGGAATCACCAGATCGGCCCCGGCCTGGCGGGCGGCGCGGATGTCGGCCACCACCTGGCTGTCTTCGCTCCAGGCCACGCCGGGGGTGTCGGCCCCGGCTTCGAAGGAGCGGGGCTTGAACTCGTTGTAGCCCAGCACGGCAATGTTCAGGCCGTTGCGGCGTATCCACAGCGGGGCGTGTGCCTCGGCCAGGTTGAGGCCGCCGCCGAAGTGGGCAATGCCTGCGGCCTGCACATGCTGCATGGTTTCGACGAACGCGGCCTTGCCGTAGTCACCGGCGTGGTTGTTGGACAGGGCCAGAGCATCCCAGCGGCCCTTGAGCACGCGCATCACGCGCGGGTGGGCTCGGAAGCTGAAAATTTTGCTTTCCAGTGGCTTGCCCACCGTGGCCACCGGCACTTCCAGGTTGGCAATGCGGTAGTCGGCATCTTTCAGGATGGCATCGAAAGGGGCCAGCGGATCGCGGCCTTCGGCAATCACCTTGCCCGGCCCGTCATCCAGCATCAGGTCGCCCGCAAACAGCAGGCGCACGGTCTGGGCCTGCTGGGGCTGTGAAGGTTGCGGTGTCTGTGCCTGCACGGTCAGGGCCGAGGCGGCCAGCAGCAGGGCGGTGGCCAGCGGGGCCAGTTGGCGAAAGGAGCGTGCGGTCATGGTGCGGGCCTGTTTGTCCCGTGGGGTTGCCGGTGGGGCTGCCGCAGGCTGCGTGGGTGGCTGGCCAGTTCGCACCAGTATTTCAGTTCGCCGTCGCGCACGGGCTCGTACACCCAGTGCTGGCCGGTGAAGCCGTGGTCACCTTTGGCCGGGCGACGGGCCACCTGGGCCGGGGTGTACTGGGCCTGGTGGATGAGGGCGGCTCCGGCCTCGTGGTCGGCGTAGGTGTACACCTTGACCGAAGCCAGGTCGGCAGGCTGCGTCTGGTTGACCACCCGGAACAGGAAGTAGGAGCCCACTTCCTCGCCCTTCACGCCGTAGGGCGACGACACAGGCGGGGCGGTGATGATGCGGTCTTCACCACCGTAGTTCACATGGCACACCACGCTGTGGCCCGGCACCTGGGCCGGGGCGGCGGAGGCGGCCACCACC
>CALMMY010000186.1 GCA_937868695.1 uncultured Comamonadaceae bacterium | reverse complement strand
CCACGTTGGTGAAGATCACGTCCTTGTCCAGGCTGCGCATGCAGTTGGGGTTGGTCAGCAGGTTGGTGCCGGGGGCCACGCCGAAGTAACCCGCTTCGGGGTTGATGGCGTACAGGCGGGTGTTGCCCTGGGCATCCTTGCGGGGCTTGATCCAGGCGATGTCGTCACCGATGGTGGTGACCTTCCAGCCGTTGAAGGCTTCGGGTGGCACCAGCATGGAGAAGTTGGTCTTGCCGCAGGCGCTGGGGAAAGCGGCTGCCACGTGGTACTTCTTGCCCTCGGGGTTGGTCACGCCCAGGATGAGCATGTGCTCGGCCAGCCAGCCCTGGTCGCGGCCCATGGTGGAGGCGATGCGCAGCGCGAAGCACTTCTTGCCCAGCAGTGCGTTGCCGCCGTAGCCGGAGCCATAGCTCCAGATTTCGCGGGTTTCGGGGTAGTGAACGATGTACTTGACCTTGGGGTTGCAAGGCCAGGCCACGTCGGCCTGACCGGCGGCCAGCGGTGCGCCCACGGTGTGTACGCAGGGCACGAACTCGCCGTCGGCACCCAACACGTCGTACACGGCCTGGCCCATGCGGGTCATGATCTTCATGTTCACGGCCACATAGGGGCTGTCGGACAGCTCAATGCCGATGTGGGCAATGGGAGAGCCCAGCGGGCCCATGCTGAAAGGCACCACATACATGGTGCGGCCAGCCATGCAGCCGTCAAACAGCGGTTGCAGCGTGGCACGCATTTCGGCGGGTTCCATCCAGTTGTTGGTGGGGCCGGCGTTTTCTTTCTTTTCGGAGCAGATGTAGGTGCGGTCTTCCACGCGGGCCACGTCCGATGGGTCGGAGCAGGCCAGGTAGGAGTTGGCGCGCTTGGCGGGGTTCAGGCGCTTCAGGGTGCCGCTGGCCACCATCTGGTCGCACAGGCGGTCGTATTCGGCCTGCGAGCCGTCGCACCAGTGGATGGCGGCGGGCTTGCACAGGGCGACCATGTCGGCCACCCAGGCGACCAGCTTGGCATTTTTGACGTAAGAAGGCGTGTTCAGGGACAGGCCCAGGTTCACAGGTGCGTTCATTCAACAGACTCCAAAGGTAAAAATCGGGATGTTGGAAAACGTCGCGCCCATGTGCCCAGGCTTTGAATGGATGTGGTCGAGACGTTTTTCAACATCCTTTTGACTGCATGCGTGGCGTGGGCGTGCGTGCAAAAGGGCGTGCGTCTCGGTCGGCGCGCGGAAGCTGCAAAGCGGTGGGCTGGTTGCAGGCGGAGTGTCAGGCGGCAGAGGGGTATAGCCTGCTGCCTGAAACCGTGTGTCGGCCAAGAGGGTCTATTTTAAAAACCAGAACCGCCGGGTTACCACACAGTTACATGCAAAAATTGCATGACTTGATGCCGAAACCAAGAAAAAAGCCGGGTAAACCCGGCTTTTTTATGGATGCCCTGGCGACTCAGGCCATGAACACGGCGATGAAGGCCAACAGAAAAATCAGAACCGCTCCGGCCACCGGCAACACAACGGGCATGTGGTGAACGATGGACTCCACGACATCTTGCTGGTCGTTGGCGGGGGTGTGCTGGGGTGCGTTGGCCATCAAGGTCTCCTGGGGGTGTGAATTTGATAAAAATCAATTTTAGGTCGAACAACCCCGCAGCGGGGCCTGGCAGGTGGCCACACTAGGGAAACTCAGCACAACCTGGCCTCGAATCCGGCCTGATGCAGGGCTTGCAACACCTGGTCAATGTGGCCGGGGCCACGGGTTTGCAGCACCAGCTCGATTTCCACGTTCTGTGCCGCCAGCAGCGTGAAGGCCCGCTGGTGGTGTACCTCGTTCACATTGGCCCCGGCCTCGGCCACCGTGGCGGCAATGCGGGCCAGCGAGCCCGGCACATCGCGCGTGTTGACCCGGATGCGGGCCAGCCGCCCGGCCCGCACCATGCCGCGCTCGATGATGGAAGCCAGCAGCAGCGGGTCGATGTTGCCGCCGCACAGCACCAGTCCCACCCGCTGGCCTTTGAACTGTTCCGGGTGGCGAATCAGCGCCGCCAGGCCCGCCGCCCCCGCACCTTCGACCAGGGTTTTTTCGATTTCGAGCAGCATCACGATGGCCTGCTCGATGTCGCCCTCGTCCACCAGCAGCCAGTCGTCCACCTTGCTGCGCACGATGTCCTGCGGAATGCGGCCCGGCGTGCCCACGGCAATGCCCTCGGCAATCGAGTTGAGCGCGGTGGTGGCGTGGTGGCTGCCGGTCATGGCGTTGACCATGGCCGGAAAGCGCTGCGTCTGCACACCCACCACGCGGATGGCCGGGTTGAGCGCCTTGGCCGCCGTGGCCATGCCCGCAATCAGCCCGCCACCGCCCACGGCCACCACCAGCGTGTCGAGGTGGGGCACGGCCCGCAGCATCTCCAGCCCCACCGTGCCCTGGCCCGCCACGATGGCGGCATCGTCATAGGGGTGGACAAACGTCAGGCCGTCGCGCTCGGCCAGAAAGTAGGCATGGGCACGCGCTTCGTCCAGGCTCTGGCCGTGCAGCACCACTTCGGCACCGAAGCCGCGTGTGCGCTCCACCTTGATGCCGGGCGTGAACAGCGGCATCACGATCACCGCCTTCATGCCCAGCCGCTGCGCGTGGTAAGCCACGCCCTGGGCATGGTTGCCCGCCGACATGGCCACCACACCCTTGACGGCGGGCTGTGCCGTGGCCAGCTGCGCCAGCTTGTTGCAGGCCCCGCGTTCCTTGAACGAAGCCGTGTATTGCAGGTTCTCGAACTTGAGAAACACCTGCGCTCCGGTGATCTGTGAAATTGTGCGCGACTCCACGCAGGGAGTTTCCAGAATCTGCCCTTGAATGCGCAAGGCAGCCTGTTCAATATCGGATAGGTCAATCATGGCGGGATTGTGCCCATGCCAGATGCCCTGCGGTATGCTGGCGAACCCGGACTTCAGCCACCCGAAAACCATACCGAGGACGACACCATGCAGATCCAGCAAGTCACCATTCAAGGGGCCGATATCGCACCCTCCGATGTGGCCCCGTTGGCCAGTTTGCAGCCCCATCTGGTGCTGGTGTTCGCCAGCCTGGAGGCCATGCAGGCGCTGGATGCCGATCGCATCCGGGCCCTGATTCCCCAGGCGCAATGGGTGGGCTGCTCCACCGCCGGGGAAATCTCCAGCCAGGGCGTGGGCGATGGCAGCATCGTCATCACCGCGCTGCGCTTTCGCCAGCCCGCCTTCCGCGTGGCCAGCGTGGAGCTGGCCGACATGGCCGACTCGCTCGCCGCAGGCCAGCGCCTGGCAGCCCGCCTGGCCCACCCCGATCTGCGGCATGTGCTGGTGCTGGGCCAAGGGGCGGGCATCAACGGCAGTGCGCTGGTCGATGGCCTCACCGGCACGCTGGGCAGCGGTGGCGTGGTGGTGTCGGGCGGGCTGGCCGGTGACGGCGGGCGCTTCACCGGCGCGCGGGTGTGGGGGCCAGACGGCATTTCGGCCACCAGCGTGGTGGGCATCGGTTTTGACGGCCCCGGCTGGCACATCAGCCACGGCTCAATGGGGGGCTGGCAGCGTTTCGGCCCTGTTCGCACCGTCACCCGCAGCGAGGGCAATGTGCTGTACGAGCTGGACGGCGAACGCGCCCTCGACATCTACAAACGCTACCTGGGCGACTACGCCGCGCAACTGCCCGCCTCCGGCCTGCTGTTTCCGTGGTCGGTGCTGGGCTCCGATGCGCAGGCCGAAGGCATCACCCGCACCCTGCTGGGCATCAGCGAAGCCGATGGCAGCCTCATCATGGCGGGCGACATCCCCCAGGGTGGCAAGCTGCAACTCATGCACGCATCGGTCGATGCGCTGGTGAATGCCGCCGAACAGGCCGCCGAAACCGCCAGCCAGGATGCCCAGGCAACCTCCGATCAGGCAGCGCTGGCCCTGCTGGTCAGCTGCGTAGGCCGCAAGCTGGTGATGGGCGCACGGGTGGACGAAGAGGTGGAAGCAGTAGGCCAGATGCTGGGCCAGCACACCACGCTGGCAGGCTTCTACTCCAACGGCGAAATCAGCCCCCACATCCACAGCACCAACTGCAAGCTGCACAACCAGACCATGACCATCACGCTGCTGAGCGAGCGGTCTGCGGCCTGAACCTGAACCCCGAGCACCCCGCACATGGCCCTCACACCCGGCAAACCTCTGCAACGCCAGCTGCAACGCCTGTGGGGCGTGACCACCCCCGAGGCTGTGCAAGGCGTGCTTGATGACCTGGCCACCTGGACAGCCGCCAACGCGGTGCCCGACACACTGCGCCGCCCCCTGGCCTCGCTGCCCCAGCTGCTGGAGCGCGTCAACGACAGTTACGCCCAACTTGAACGCGACCTGGCCCTGAGCCGGCGCAGTCTGGAAATCAGCTCTGAAGAGCTGACCCAGGCCAACGAACGCCTGCGCGAAGAAGCCCGCCAGCAACTGCGCGAAAGCGAAGAACGCCTGGCCCTGGCCGTGCAAGGCTCCAACATCGGCCTGTGGGACTGGGATCTGGTCACCGACCATGTGTACTTCAGCATCGAATGGGCCGCCATACTGGGCTACGAAGTGGCCGACCTGGAGCCCCGCTCCATGACCCTGGTCAGCCTGCTGCACCCCGACGACGGCAAGCGGTTTGGTGAATCCATGAGCGAATACTTCTCGCACGCGCAAACCGACATGTACCGCGACGACGTGCGCCTGCGCTGCAAGGACGGCAGCTACAAATGGATCGAGTTCAAAGGCCGCATCGTGCAAAGCCAGCCCAACGGCGAGCCCATGCGGGCCACCGGCGTGAGCTTGGACATCTCGGCCCGCAAGGCGATGGAAGAAGCGATGGCCGCCGCCCGCGATGCCGCCGAAGCCGCCAGCCGCGCCAAGGGCGACTTTCTGGCCAACATGAGCCACGAAATCCGCACCCCCATGAACGGCATCCTCGGCCTGACCGAGCTGTGCCTGTCCACCGAGCTGAACGAAGAGCAGCGCGGCTACATCGACATGGCCCACACCTCGGCCAAATCGCTGCTGACGGTCATCAACGACGTGCTCGATTTTTCCAAGATCGAGGCCAACAAGCTCGACATCGAGCAAGTGGTGTTCCACCTGCCGCAGGTGCTGCGCCACGCCGTGGCCCCGCTGCATCAGCGGGCCGAAGCCCAGGGCTTGAAACTGCTCACCGACGTCGATGACGACGTGCCCGAGTGGCTGCTGGGCGACCCTGGCCGCCTGCGCCAGGTGCTGCTCAACCTGCTGGGCAACGCCGTCAAGTTCACCGAAGCCGGGCATGTGGATGTGCGCGTCAGCCTCGCCAGCGCCAGCGAGAACCGGTTGCGCTTCAGCGTGGCCGATACCGGCATCGGCATTGCACCCGAGCAACTGGCCACCGTGTTCGAGGCGTT
Organism: uncultured Comamonadaceae bacterium; assembly: GCA_937868695.1. Taxonomy (GTDB): domain Bacteria; phylum Pseudomonadota; class Gammaproteobacteria; order Burkholderiales; family Burkholderiaceae_C; genus UBA2334. The sequence goes on along the minus strand of CALMMY010000186.1, from coordinate 2,727 downwards.
TTCGCAAGCAGACAGCTCCATCACCCGCCGCTTTGGCGGCACCGGGCTGGGCCTGAGCATTTCGGCCCGCCTCATTGGGCTGATGGGGGGCGAACTCAAGGTGAACAGCACCGTGGGCGAAGGCACCGAGTTCTGGTTTGAGGTGTGCCTGCCCGCCACCGAAGCCCCCGACATGGACCACTCCCCGCTGAACAACGAAGTGCCCGCCGGCCTGAACGTGCTGGTGGCCGAAGACCACCCCATCAACCAGGTGGTGGCCCTGAAAGTGCTGGAGTTTCTGGGCGCAAAGGTCACCCTGGTGGACAACGGACTCAAAGCCGTGGAAGCCTGCAAGCAGCAGCGGTTTGACATGATCTTCATGGACATCCAGATGCCCGAGCTGGACGGCTTTGGCGCGGCCCGGCGCATCCGCGCGATGGAGCTGATGCAACGCTGCCACACCCCCATCGTCGCCATGACGGCCCACGCCATTGAGGGCTACCGCGAACGCTGCGTGGCCGGCGGCATGGACGGCTACGTCACCAAACCCGTTGACCGCAAGCAACTGGTGCAGGAAATGCGGCGCGTGCTGCCGCTGGCGCGGTGAGGCCGCCCTGGCACCCCGCCCCGACCCCGCGCGTTCTGCGGCCCTGCGTGCCGTGGTGCAGCGCAAGCGTGCGCGGGGGCAGCTGACAGAGTCGCTCATCCTCATGCGCATGGGTGTGCAGGCCAGCAAGCAGGCGGGTGCGGCGCAGGTGCCAGACGATGTGTCGCGGCTGGCGCTGCAACGCTACCTGGAGCTGATGCCTGACGATGTCGACGTGCGCCGGGCACTGCATGCTCTGGGCGATGCCCCGGCATCACCGCACAAACCGGGGCGGTTGGGCGGGCTGTGGGCCAGGCACCACCGGCTGGCCATGGTGCTGGGCCTGCCGCTGGCCGGGCTGGTTGCAGCCGGTCTGGCCAGCGCGGGCCTGCTGCCCTGGGAGCCCCTGTCTGTGTGGTGGCAGCCGCCAGCGCCGGCTGCACAGCAGCAGACCGCACCACCCGGCCCGGCTCCAGCGCTGCCTGCCGATGCCGCCCTGGCCCCGGCACCGCTGCTGCCCTCCACCGCCGAATCTGCCCCCGCTGACGCGGTGGTAGCCACCGCCGAAGACAGCCAGCCCATCGTCATCCGGGCGGTGGGCGATGTGGTGCTGGGCAGCGACTATCCCGAGCACCGCCTGCCCACGGCGGCTGACCGGCAGCGCATCACCGCGCTGCGGCGCGAGCTGCGCCAGGCCGATGTGGTGGTGGGCAACCTGGAGGGCGTGCTGTCTGACACCGGCGCGTCGCGCAAAGATGCCCGCAAGCCCGGCCTGTACACCTTCCGCATGCCCACCAGCTACGCGCTCACGCTGCGCGACATGGGGTTTGACGTGATGTCGCTGGCCAACAACCATTCCATGGATTTCGGTGCGCAGGGGCTGGCCTCCACCCTGGCCGCGCTGCGGGCCAACGGCATTGCCCCCATGGGCGTGCCGGGTGCCGAGGTGGCCACCGTCACCGTGCGCCGCACCCGGGTGGCGTTTCTCAACTACAGCTACCTGCCCGCCTTTGTGCGCATGGACGATGCCCGGCGCATCACGGCAGACATCGGGCACGCCCGCGCCAGTGCCGACTGGGTGGTGGTGAGCGTGCACGGCGGCCGGGAGGGCGAAGATGCCGGTGGCCTGCCCCGGGGCGACGAATATTTCATGCAGGAATACCGGGGCGACCTGGCCCGCTTTGCCCGCATGGTCATTGACGCAGGGGCCAGTGCCGTGCTGGGCCACGGCCCGCACGTGGTGCGCCCGTTCGAGCTGTACCGGGGTAAGCCGGTGTTCTATTCGCTGGGCAATTTTGTCGGCTACCGCTCACTGTCCACCCAGGGCAAGCTGGCGCATTCCATCGTGGCCGAGGTGCGGTTCAGCCCCCAGGGCGATCTGCTGGGCGCGGGCATCATCCCGCTCAAACTCGACCGCTCGGGCATTCCGGTGGTGGACTACAGCCCCGACAACCTGCAAGCCCTCAGCGGCCTGCTGCTGGAAAAGCTGGACCACCGCCCGGTTCTGAACCTGGATGTCAATAACACTACCAACTGGTAGCAGTTGATACTGGTCGGTGCAGGACTTCGGGTTCCGCACTACATTGGCGGGCCATCGTGGCCGCTGCCTGCGGGCAGGGCCGACCGATCCAACCCGCACAGGAACACCGACCATGCCCAGCCCTGCCGCCCTTTCCCACATCGCCATCGTGACCGGCGCACGCGGCGGCATTGGCCGCCAGGTGGTGCAGCGCCTGCGTACACAGGGCCACCGCGTGGCGGTGGTGGGCCGCGATGCCGCCAGCCTCGACAGCCTGGCCGCCGATGCCCGCATTGCCGCCGACACCACCGAGCCCCAGGGCGCACAGGCCGCCATCGCCGCCTGCCGCGAGCTGCTGGGTGGCCCGCCCACTTTGCTGGCGCATTGCGTGGGCAGCACGCTGATTGCGCCGCTGCACCGCACCACGGCCGCGCAGTGGCGCGAGGTGATGCGCGTCAACCTCGACAGCGCGGCGTTCATGCTGCAAGCGTGGGTGTCGGCACTGCGCGAATCGGGCACGCCGGGTGCGGCGGTGTTCGCGTCCAGCGTGGTGGCCCGCATCGGCGTGGCCAACCACGAGGCGATTGCGGCGGCCAAGGGTGGCGTGGAAGCCATGATCAGGAGCGCAGCCGCCACCTACGCC
>CALMMY010000185.1 GCA_937868695.1 uncultured Comamonadaceae bacterium | reverse complement strand
CAGGGGCGCTGTGCTGCCAATCTGGGCAATGGCCCGGCTCATGATGTCGGCCAGGGTATCGGGGAGCGAAGATGCCTCTGGGGCAGCCACAGGAACAGCCGCCGGGGCAGTGGGCGGCGGTGCGGGAGGCAGGGGTGGGTCGGGCAGGTTCACAGCGGGCGGTGGTGGAGGGCCGGTTCAGGGCAGGTGGCGTTGGGCCTCATTTTCCACACTATGGGCAGGCTGCCTGAAATGCCACACGCTGATGTCGGTGTGGCTGACCACAGCACCGCGCAGCTCTGTGCCATCAAGCGGGGCAATGTGCATCACAAACCAGCTGGTGACCACATCGGTGTCGCGCAACCGGAAAATCTGGGCCGCATCGGAACTGAAGCGGGTGAGGTTGAGGTGCTCATCCACAAACACCGTGCCCGACGACACCACCCGCGCCAGGTTGTCGAGGTCGGCGTTGACGCGGTTGAGGATGTCGATTTTTTCCTGGTACTCGGCGTTGACGGTGTTGAGCTCCTCGTTCACCGATTGCAGCTCTTCGTTGGAGCTTTGCAGCTCCTCGTTGGAGGCCATCATTTCCTCGTTGGTGGCCTGGAGTTCTTCGTTGGAGGTTTCCAGCTCTTCGATGGTGGCTTGCAGGCTTTCGCGGGTGGCCGCCAGTTCGTGCTCCAGCACCTCCAGCCGCTCGGAGGTTTCGGAGCCGATGTCCACCGGCACGGGCTTGTCGGCCCGGTCTGCGCTGCTGGACATCTCAAAGGCCAGCAGCGTGAGGCGCTCGCCCTCCACCTCACCGGCGGGCCAGGCGCTCAGGCGCAGGTTGACGCGGTGGGCTTCCTGTTCGGGCAGGGCCGGGTTGGGGGGCAGGGTGAGCCTGACCACATCCGAGGTGACGCTGGTGTTTTCGCGGGCACATTTGAAGAGCAGGGCCGCCGCCACAGGAATGAGGGCATCGGGCAGGATGCGGTTGATGTCCAGGCTGGCCTGGCCCTCGCGGATGCGCAGGAAAGCATGCACCTCGCCATACGAATGCACCAGCTGGTGGCTGGCGTTGACCAGAATGGCCGCCGGTGGGGCAAAAGCTTTGAGCAAGGTGGCGTAGCCCAGATCGACGGCCCCCGAGCCCAGCCGTGCCAGGTTGCTGCTGGCCACCGGGCGGCGCGCAGAAACCAGACCGGCCAGGCTGCTGGCGGTGCCGCGCGACATGTCCAGTGGCAGGGAGGTGGGGCGCAGCACCTGCCAGATTTTGTGGCGGGCCGACAGGGTCTGAAAGTCGCGCTGCAACTCACCCAGCGACTCACTGGAGCCCAGGAACAGATAGCCCTTGGGGCCCAGCGCGTACTGCATGCGGCGCAAGGCCCGGTCTTGCGCGGTGCTCCTGAAATAGATGAGTGCGTTGCGGCACACCACCAAGTCCATCTTGGTGAACGGCGGATCGCTCAGCAGGTTGTGGCGGGCAAACACAATGCACTGGCGCAGCTCGTTCTTGACCACGAAGCTGTTGCCCTTTTTCACGAAAAACCGCTCGATCTGCTGCGGTGGCACCTCGGCCACGATGGACTCGGGGTACACGCCTGCGCTGGCGGTTTCAATGTTCATCTGCTCCACATCGGTGGCAAATATCTTGAGTGCGGGCCAGCGTTTGGCCTGGTCGAATGCCTCCAGAAACAGCATGGCAATGGAGTAGGCCTCTTCGCCCGTGGACACGGCGGCGCACCACACGCGGATGGTCTGGCCGGCTTCTTTGCCCGCCACGATGGGATCGACCACCTGGCGCATGACGGCATCGAACGACTCGGTGTCGCGGAAAAAACTGGTGACAGGAATCAGCAGTTCGCGGCGCAGCGTCAGCACTTCGGCCCTGTCCTGGTTGAGCAAGTCCAGGTAAGCCTCGATGCTGCCCACCTGCTTGACGGCCATGCGCCGCTCGATGCGGCGCATCACGGTGCCCGGCTTGTAATCTTCAAAGTTGATGCCACCAAGTTGCAGCAGCAGGTGCAAGATGCCCGACATGGCCGCATCCGGCCCCACCGCCAGCGCCCTGCCCAGGGGCTGGCGGTCGGCATCGCTCAGCGGTGCGGGCTGGTTGGTGATGTGGGCCACGATGCGCTGGGCCATCACCTCCACGGGCAGGATGGCATCGACCAGGCCGGTGGCGATCACGCTGCGCGGCATGCCGTCGAACTTGGCGTTCTCGGGGTCCTGGGCCAGCAGAAAGCCGCCTGCCTCGTTGATGGCCCCGGCCCCGCGCGTGCCGTCCGACCCCGTGCCCGACAGCACCACGCCCACGGCATGGTCGCCGTGGTGGGTGGCCAGAGACTGGAAAAACACGTCGATGGGCAGGGTGAGCGTGCGCGGGTTCTTGGGCGTGAGGCGCAGCAGCCGCCCGTCCATGTGCATGATGGAGCCGGGCGGTATCAGGAACACCTGGTTGGGGACGATGGGCAGGTCTTCCTCCACCATCACCACCGGCATGCGGGTGTGGCGGGCCAGCAGGCTGGCCATCATGCTTTTGTGGTCGGGTGACAGGTGCTGGATGACCACAAAGGCCGCACCGCAGTCGGCGGGCAGGCTGGCAAACAGTTTTTCAAGGGCATCCAGGCCGCCCGCCGAGGCACCGATGGCCACCACATACAGTGGTTTGGCCGGTGGCTGGGGCGGCATTTCGGTCTCTGTCGGGCGCGGGGCCACGCTGGCCGGTGGCGTGGCTGCGGTGATCGGACTGGGCGTGGGGCGGCTGCTGGGCATGGGGCTGGTGAATCGGTCGGGTGGATACAACCTCGGACTGTATGCGCACCATGCTGACGGGCGGTTGAATCCGACCATCCAGCCCGCCTTTGCTACCTCCGAATCGGCCATTTTTCTTGGGTGGCCGTTTCTTGCCTGGCTTGGGTGGTGGTGTGCTGTTTCTTGGCTGGTGTGTGTGGTGGAGTGCTGTTTCTCGGCTGACGTATGTGGTGGTGAGCCGCGCCGTGCTGGCGTGGCGTTTCTTGCCTGGCTTTGGTGGTGGCGAGCCATGCCGTGCTGACGTGGCGTGCTGGGGAGGGTGGGGGCCTCA
>CALMMY010000184.1 GCA_937868695.1 uncultured Comamonadaceae bacterium | reverse complement strand
CGCAGCACCGGGCCTGGTGGTGAACGGAGACCGCTTCCTGATCGCCCAGGCGCTGGCCAACCTGCTGGACAACGCCATCGACTTTTCGCCGCAGGGTGGCGTGCTCACGGTGGCTATCCGGCGGGTGCATGGCGCGGTCGAATGGTCGGTGCAAGACGAGGGGCCGGGCGTGCCCGACTACGCGGTGGACAAGATTTTTGACCGCTTCTACTCGCTGCCGCGTGCCGACACGCGCGAGAAAAGCTCGGGCCTCGGGCTGTGCCTGGTCAGGGAAGTGAGCGATCTGCACGGTGGATCGGTGACGCTGACCAACGTCAGCCAGCCCCGAGGCTGCAAGGCCAGCCTGAGCCTGCCCGCCTGACGGCGACAGGCCACGGGACTTCACATTCGCTTCACACACGCTGCCTGAGCACTGCACAGGTGTTTTCAAGAATCGCTCCGTCCCCTACCCAAAAGCCCACACGGAGCGAAACATGCACAAATACCCCCTGCTGAGCAAGCTGCTGCTCATCGGATTTCTGATGGTCTTGCTGGCCATCCCCCTGTCTCTGGTGCGCGATGTCATTGCCGAGCGCACCGCCAACCGATTCAACGCCACCCAGGAAGTAGCCCGCGCACACGCCGGCCCGCAGACCATCACCGGCCCGGTGCTCTGGCTGCCCTACACCGAAACGTTTTTGCGCACCGTCAAGGTCGAAGGCCAGGTGGGCCAGACGCGCGAGGAGCTGGTGACCGAACAGCGCGTGTCCATCCAGTTCCCCCAAACCCTGGAAACCCAAAGCCAGCTCACCACGGAAACGCGCATGCGCGGCATTTTTCCGGTCACGGTTTACACCAGCCAGCATGCAAGCAAGGGGCGCTTCGTGTGGGAAGAGGTGCAGCCGCGCAACCGCAACGGCCAAGTCACGCTCGGCCAACCGCTGCTGCTCATGGGTGTGAGCGATGCACGCGGCCTGCTGGCGGCACCGCAGCTGCGCCTGGCGGGCACCGCGTTGCCCATGCGGCAGGCACCGGCCAGCAGCCCGCTGCCCCTGGCCGCGCAGGTCGATCTGGCCCAGCTCAAGCCCGGTGCGGTGCTGGATGTGGCGCTGACGTTTGACCTGGCGGGCACAGGCCGCATCGGCTGGGTGCCACTGGCTGACGAGAACAGCGTCACCCTCACCTCGCCCTGGCCCCACCCCAGTTTTGGTGGCGACTTCCTGCCGCGCACCCGCAGCGTCAGCGCCAGCGGCTTTGAAGCCACCTGGCGCGTGCCCTCCCTCTCCAGCGGGGCACAGGCGCAATTTGCACAGGCAGGCAAGGAAAGGGCACCCCTGGAGCAATTCTCGGTGGGCCTGGAAGACCCGGTGGACGTGTACCGCCTGACCGAACGCGCCACCAAATACGCAGGCATGTTCATCGTGCTGACCTTCGCCGCCTTCTTTGTGCTGGAAATGGTCAAACGCTGGCGCATCCACCCCATGCAATACCTGATGATCGGCGCGGCGCTGGTGCTGTTCTTCCTGCTGGTGCTGTCCCTGTCCGAGCACCTGGACTTCAGCCTCGCCTACGGCCTGGCCAGCACCGCCTGCATTGCGCTGCTGGGGCACTACCTGCGCCATGTGCTGGGCGGCTGGCGGCCCGGCCTGGCCATGAGCGGCCTGCTGGTGGCGCTGTACGGCGTGCTCTACGGCATCCTGGTGTCCGAAGACAACGCCCTCATGATGGGCTCGCTGCTGCTGTTCGGCGTGCTCGCCGCCGTCATGGTCGCCACCCGCCAGATCGACTGGTACAACGTGATGGGCAGCGATGCCACCCCGGATACCGTGCTGCCCGCCGCCCGCAGTGAAGCCAGCAGCCAGAGCAAGCCAGCCACCGCAGGATGATGATGACGGCGATGACCACCGGCCACCCGACATGGGCGACATGGGCCGCCGCCCTGCCACTGGCCGTGGCAGAAGGCCCGCCGCACACAGACGGGTGCCTGCGCGGTGACGGGTACACCACCAGCGCCAGGGAGCAAAGGCAACTGCGTCGGCGGGCCATGCAGGCACTGGAATGCCTGCTGCTGCGAGCCAGACCCTGCGCCGGGCCGGAGACGGGGGAACACCCGGCAAAAAGCCAGGGTTGGCACGGATTCTGTGATGCTTGCCAGCTCCTCAGACCACCATCACGGTGTCCAATGCAGCACGGCACTCTTCAAAGCCGATCTGGCACGCTGAAGACTTGGAGACAGACCTGCCGCACGCTCCGGCGACCATTCCTGGTTGACCCAATCCACCAGACAACGGTTGTATCCCAGACCTTGAGATGCCATTGCACCCTTCTGGGCAACCAGTTCGTCACGCACTTTTCGTGGAGCCTTCTGCGCCTGCTTCAGCAAATACTGCTTGGGATCTGGCAACGTATCGGGCGCAGCAGGACATTGAATTTTTGAACCCAGCAACTTGCGCAGAGCTTCATGGTCGGCAAGTACCCATGACTCAACCTCCCTGACCGCCACCCGGAACACCAGATTGGCAGGCACAGGTTGCTGACCCAGCCATTCCTGCCGAAAAGCGACCACGCATTCAGCCTGATCCAGGTCGGTCAACACAAACATCATTTGCAGCCGGGCAACCTCACGCCAATTGCTCATCTTTGACTTCAGGTAGCCAAAGCCGTTTTTGCGCAACTTCGTTGGCCCGGCAATGGCTCCATTCAGCTCGGCCAACAACCGCACAGCCAATGCTTCACTCAGCTCATCCTCTGTGGCCAGCATCACAGGAATCATTGCCACAAACCCAATTGGCTCACCGTTTGGGGGCTGGCCTTTGGCAGCACAACCTCGGCCACAGACAAGCCCGCCATCAGCGCCTGCTCTTCGCTGGTACTCAGCGTGCGCCCAACAGAGCCCTGCGTGCCTGACTCCAAAAACACCACACCCCGCCCATCAATGCCAGGATTGCTCAGCAATGCCTCGCTGTGCGTGGTGATGAGTACCTGTCGCTTTTGCTTGCGGCTCTTTTGCAAGCGCGACAGGATGAGTGGAATCTCTTTGACGATGGCATCGTTCAATGAAATTTCAGGTTCCTCAAGCAGCAACAAAGAGCTGCCATCCAGCAGCATCCAAAGCAAGCCCACCAGCCGCAGCGTGCCATCGGAAAAGTGCTCCTCAGACTGCCAACCCGCATTGGGGCGGTGGTGTGCGTACAAGGCTTCCAGATGCGGGTGACCCAAATCGTCGTTTTGAAGCCTTAGATCCTGAAACTGCGGCACCGCCAACGCCAGCGCCTTGGAAATTTTGGCCAAGCGTGCAGTACGGGTTTTTTCAGGTGTTTTGGCAATGCGCTCCAGAAAACCCTGTCCAAACGGGTCATTCTCCAACCGTCGGCCACCAATCTTGTCTCCGAACTTCAGCAACTGGGGCACGAGATGCAGATAGGTAATCTGGCTGAAAAAATCCACCAATTCCCGAAACTGCGAGTTGGTCTGAATTTGCTCCAAGTGCGTTTGTGTGCGCAACATCACATCGGCAACGTCGCTGGCGTTGGGTCTTTTTAGCACCTGCACACCATCGCGCCACACCTCTTCGTGCGAAACCAGCAACCGTTGCGCTCCCTTGCCCTCAGGTTTGAAGCCCAGCACATACCGCCATGCAGCGGGTGCATCGGCGCTTTCGCCCAAGGAAACATCAATCAGCACCTCGGTGTCACGGCGGGCATGCAAACAGCGTACCTTGGCGATGCCATCGCGCTCTTTGATGGCTGTTTGAAGCCCCCCGCCAGCAGGTTTGCTGATATCGCGCAAAAACCGGAAGGCATCCAGCAAGTTGGATTTGCCAGTGGCGTTAGCCCCCAAGACGTAGGACACCTCGCGCAACGGCACATCCAGTTGCTGGAAGTTGCGCCAATTTTTCAAGCGCACATGGGTGATCAGCATAAAAACTCCGCTGTGTAAATATTGCTCTGATTGATCTGAAGGCAAATGACTCAGGCGTAAGCCAACCCCAGCGGCAGATCGCGCGCATCAATCCCCATCGA
>CALMMY010000183.1 GCA_937868695.1 uncultured Comamonadaceae bacterium | reverse complement strand
CTGGCCGCGATGTGGTGCTGCTGCCCGCCCTCGACCGCATCCTGCTGAAGCTGCGTGAAATGGCCCACGCCTACGCCGATGTGCCCATGCTCAGCCGCACCCACGGCCAGACCGCCAGCCCCACCACCGTGGGCAAGGAAATTGCCAACGTGGTCATGCGCCTGCAAGCCGGTGTGGACCGCATCGCCGCCGTCAAAATTCTGGGCAAGATGAACGGTGCCGTGGGCAACTACAACGCCCACCTGTCGGCCTGGCCCGACTTCGACTGGGAAGCCTTCAGCAAAAAAGTCATTGAAACGCCCGAGCCGCTGGGCCTGGGCCTGACCTTCCAGCCCTACAGCATCCAGATCGAGCCACACGACTACATGGCCGAGGTGTTCGATGCCATCGCCCGTGTCAACACCATCCTGATCGACTTCAGCCGCGATGTGTGGGGCTATGTGAGCCTGGGCTATTTCAAGCAGCGCCTGAAGGCGGGCGAAATCGGCTCCTCCACCATGCCGCACAAGGTCAACCCCATCGACTTTGAAAACGCCGAAGGCAACCTGGGCCTGGCCAATGCCCTGCTGCGCCACCTGAGCGAAAAGCTGCCCATCAGCCGCTGGCAGCGCGACCTGACCGATTCCACCGTGCTGCGCAACATGGGCGTGGCGATGGGCTACGCTGTGCTGGCCTACAACTCGCTGTCGGTGGGCCTGGGCAAGCTGGAGCTGAACGAAGAAGCCCTGGCCGCCGACCTGGATGCCGCCTGGGAAGTGCTGGCCGAGCCCATCCAGACCGTGATGCGCCGCTACGGCGTGCAGGGTGCCTACGAAAAGCTGAAGGAAGTGACCCGTGGCAAGACTGTGACAGCCGAAGCGCTGCACGGCCTGATTGCCGGGCTGGAGATTCCCCAGGCCGACAAGGATCGCCTGCTGGCCATGACTCCAGGTAGCTACGTGGGCAAAGCCGCCGAACTGGCGCGCCGCGTCTGACACGGCATGGCCATCAAATCCACCATCTTCAAGGCCAATCTGCAAATTGCGGACATTGACCACGGCTACTACGCCGACCACGCCCTGACCCTGGCCCGCCACCCCAGCGAAACCGATGAACGCATGATGGTGCGCCTGGTGGCACTGGCACTCAACGCCCACCAGTTGCAGACCGTGTGCGGTGGCGATGGCACGCTGGCCTTCGGTGCGGGCCTGTCCGACCCCGATGAGCCCGATCTCTGGCTGCGTGACTACACAGGCCAGACCCGCCTGTGGGTGGAAGTGGGCCAGCCCGAGGAAAAGCCCATTCTCAAAGCCTGCGGCAAGGCCGACCAGGTGGTGGTGTATGCCTTTTCGCACGCCGCCGATGTGTGGTGGAAGGGCATTCAGAACAAGCTGACCCGGCCCCAGAACCTTGCGGTGTGGCGTTTGCCCGCCGAGGCCGCCCCGCAACTGGCGGCCCTGGCCGAGCGCAGCATGCAACTGCAAGCCACTGTGCAGGAGGGGGCATTGACACTGGGCAATGCGACGGATGCAGTATCGTTGGAGTGTGTTCGCTGGCGGTAAAGTATTTCGGTGCCGAATGCGCCCCGGTTTCCGTCAAGCTGTGACAATATCCGACGTTGTTCTGTGTGTTCCCAGTGCTTTTTTTGACCCGTTGTTCTGATTTGGAGACCGATTCATGGCCATCGAGCTGTACAACCAAAAAGGCCATGTGTGCCTGATGTTCACCCATCTGTCGGATGAGGGTGGCGAGGCCGTTCAGGCCAACCAGTTTCTGATCGTTCACGAAGACCACGGGTGCATCATCGATCCGGGTGGCAACATGGCTTACAACGAGCTGCTGCTGACCATTGGCCGCTACTTCTCGCCCCAGAAGCTGGACAAAATCCTGGCCTCCCATGCCGACCCCGACATCATTGCCTCGCTCGACCGCTGGATGACCAGCACACAGGCCCAGCTCTATATCTCCAAACTGTGGGAGCGTTTTGCCCCCCATTTCTGCAAGCCTGGCAAGACGCAGGGGCGCATTGTGGGCATTCCCGATGCGGGCATGCGCATCCCGGTGGGTGCGACCGAGCTGGTGGCCCTGCCCGCACACTTCATGCATTCCGAGGGCAATTTCCAGTTCTGGGATCCGGTCAGCCGAATCCTGTTCTCGGGTGACCTGGGCGTGTCGATGGTCAAGTCCGGCGATGCCGGTGTTCCGGTCACCTCGCTGGCGGGGCACATTGCCAAGATGGAGGGCTTCCACCGCCGCTACATGGTGTCGTCCAAGGTGCTGCGGCTGTGGGCCAACATGGTGCGCGATCTGCCCATCGACATGATCGTGCCCCAGCACGGCTCGCCCATGAAGGGGCCAGCCGTGCGTGAATTCATCGAGTGGATTCAGGATCTGAGCTGCGGCGTGGATCACCTCACCCAGGCCAACTACGCCTTGCCTGCCTGAGTTTCCGTGGGGCGCTGCGGGCTGCCTGTGCCCCGTTCCGCATAGCGGTTGAAGCGCCACGCGCCCGCCTCCAGCGTGATGCGCCGCCAGGCGGCGCGTTTTTGCACGGGCGACATGGCCAGCCAGTGCTGCACTTCTTCAAACGTGCGGCCACAGCCTTTGCACACGTCGTCACCCTGCGAGGTCGAGCAGATGGCGATACAGGGCGTGTCGGGGGTGGTGTCATACCAGGCCAGCCATGCAGCGAGTGTTGCGGGTGGCAGGCTGTGCTCATCGACCTCATCCAGCCCTTGCCAGGCCATGCGGGCATAGACCTCGGCCAGCACCTGCACTTCGGGTGCCAGAGAGACCCCATCGGGCGATGGGCGCAGGTTGCGCCAGTGGTTGATGGCGGCTTCAATGTCTGTGATGTGGATGGCGGGCATGGGGGAGCGAGCGTACCTGTTTTCTTTGTCGCAATAATTTCATTTCTCTGTGCCAGGAAGCTTGCCAGCGGGGTTATTCAAGGGCATAGTGGAACCGGGACATGTCCCCGTCGCTGGGCACAGTGCGCGGCCTGCGGCGTTGTCAAACTGGAGAAACGGAGACTTTCTATGAACCTCACCATCAGCGGCCACCACCTCGAAGTGACTCCCGCCCTTCGCACGTATGTGACTTCCAAGCTGGATCGCATTTCCCGCCACTTTGACCAGGTGGTGGACATCAAGGTGCTGTTGACGGTTGACAACCACAAGGAAAAGGAAATGCGCCAACGGGCTGAATGCAACATTCATGTCAAGGGCCGCGACCTGTTTGCCGAAAGTGCGCACGAGGATCTGTATGCCGCTGTCGATGAACTGGCCGACAAGCTTGACCGCCAGGTGTTGCGTTACAAAGACAAGGCCCAGGAGCATCACCACGATGCAGCCAAGCGCATGATGTGATTGCAAGGCCTGCGAGGGGGTGCCGACCCCTTTGTGTTGCGACGCAGCAAAGCCGCCTGGGCAACCTGGCGGCTTTTTCAATGATTTACCGGAAGTGCCTGGTCAGATAGGCATAATCGCGCCTCTCGGGTTGCTGGAACGAATGACATGAACCGTTTATCCGCCATATTGCCTGTTTCTCAGGTGCTCGTTCGCGTCGATGCAACAAGCAAAAAACGCGCTTTTGAAGAGGCCGGCCTGCTGTTTGAAATGCAGCACGGGCTCAACCGCGCACTCATCACCGACAGCCTGTTTGCCCGCGAGCGCCTGGGTTCGACAGGTCTGGGGCACGGTGTCGCCATTCCCCACGGGCGGATCAAGGGGCTGAAGCAGCCGATGGCTGCCATGTTTCAGTTGCTCAATCCCATCGGATTCGATTCTCCGGATGAGAAGCCAGTCAGTCTGATGATTTTTCTGCTGGTGCCCGAAGCCGCCACGCAAAAGCACCTTGAAATTCTGTCCGAGATTGCCGAGCTGCTCAGCGACGCGGAATTGCGCGACAGTTTGCAGGCCGCCCCCGAGGCGGACAGTCTCCACCAGCTGGTTGCAAGCTGGCAGTCTGCACACGCCAGTCAATGAAACCGTCGGGCATCAGCGCCGATGTTCTGTTTGAAGACCATCGTGAGTCGTTGCGCTGGCAGTGGGTGGCCGGGCTGGGAGCCTCCGAGCGCCGGTTTGATGACCTTGCCGTGCGTGCAGCCCGCTCCGGTGCCGATCTGGTCGGGTACCTGAACTACATCCACCCGTATCGGGTGCAGGTCATCGGAGAGCGCGAGGTTGCCTATCTCGCCAAATCGACGGTGGAAGACTTCGCCCGCCGCATTGCTCGCATCGTCACGCTGGAGCCGCCGGTGCTCATTGTGGCCGACGGGCAGGTGGCACCGGATGCCCTGGCTTCCATGTGCGAGCGTTCGCACATTCCGATGTTCGCCACGCACGAATCCGCCGCCTTTGTGATTGATGTGCTGCGGGCATACCTGTCCAAACACTTTGCCGAGCGCCAGTCCATGCACGGGGTGTTCATGGATATTCTGGGCCTGGGCGTGATGATCACCGGAGAGTCTGGTCTGGGCAAAAGCGAGCTGGGTCTGGAGCTGATTTCGCGCGGTCACGGGCTGGTGGCCGATGATGCGGTGGATCTGTACCGCATCAACCAGACCACCATCGAGGGGCGGTGCCCGGAGTTGCTGCAAAACCTGCTAGAAGTGCGTGGTATCGGCCTGTTGGACATCAAGGCCATTTTTGGTGAAACCGCCGTGCGCAGACGCATGCGCCTGAAAATGATTGTCCATCTGGTGCGCAAGGAAACCATGGAGCGCGATTACGACCGCATGCCCCATGAGCCGCTGTACCAGCAGGTACTGGGCATTCCTGTCCGCAAGGTGGTCATTCAGGTGGTGGCCGGCCGCAACATTGCGGTGCTGGTGGAAGCCGCCGTGCGCAACACGATTTTGCAGTTGCGTGGCGTGGACACGTACCAGGAATTTACCCAGCGCCACCGCCGGGCGATGGATGCCGGTGGCCATTGACCCCGGTTTGCCGGTGCGGGCAGTTTTCCTTGATGCAGGTGGCGTACAGCGACAGCGCATGGTCTTGCAGCCGGAAGCCTTTTTCAGCTGCAATCGCATGCTGGCGGCGTTCGATGTCGTTGTCAAAAAACTCTTCCACCCGACCGCAATCCACGCACACCATGTGGTCGTGGTGATGGCCTTCGTTCAGCTCATAGACGGCCTTGCCTGATTCGAAGTTGCTGCGGGTCAGCAGACCGGCCTGCTCAAACTGCATCAGCACCCGGTACACCGTGGCCAGCCCGATGTCGGAGCGGTTGTCCAGCAACACCCTGAACACATCCTCTGCCGTCATGTGGCGCTGGGTGCCACGCTGAAACACTTCCAGAATTTTGAGTCTGGGCAGCGTCGCTTTGAGGCCGGTGCTCTTGAGTTCATCAATGTTGGTCACAGGAAAAAACCGCTTTCGGGAACAGGTACAGGGGTAAAGGTGTGCCGGAGCTGGCCAAGCACACCCGAAGTTACAATGATTTGATCACAGGTCGCCAGTGCCCGGCGGTGCCGACCACACAGGTGGCGCGGTTTGTTCACCGGCCTTCATTTCTCTCCCACCCACTCCAGCCATGCTCAAGTTTTCAGTTTTTGCCGTGAACCGTTCCCTGTCGGCGCTGGCTGTGTGGGCAGGTGTCACCATGCTTGCCGGTTGCGGCAGTGTCCAGTCGCTCACATCGACACTGCCCTCCGTGGAGAGTCTGGCCACACCCTATCGGATTGACATCGTCCAGGGCAATTTTGTGTCGCGTGAGCAGGCTGCGGCGCTGGCTCCCGGCATGCCCAGGGCACAGGTGCGTGACATGCTGGGCACGCCTTTGCTGGCCAGTGCGTTCCATGCCGACCGCTGGGACTATGCGTTCACGTTTTCCCGCCCAGGCCTGGCACCGCAAAAGCGCAAGCTGACTGTGTTCTTCAAGGGCGATGTGCTGGAGAGGGTCGAGTCGGATGAGTTGCCTACTGAGGCCGAGTTTGTGGCCTCGCTCGAATCGCGCAAACGGCTGGCACCCGTGTCGGTGCTGGAAGCCAGCGAACAGGCACTGAAGGAATTTGCCGAGCGCAATGCGGCCACCAACAAGGCGAAGCCAGAGCCACCCACCGCGCCTCCGATTGCCAATTACCCGCCTCTGGAACCACCAGCCACAGCGGGCACCGCACGCTGAACCTGCCTCAGGCCAGCACCTTCGCCAGGCCAGATGGCTTTTTCTCCTGCCCCTTTCTCCATTCAAAATTGACATGACACACAACATCTGCGTAGCCGGTGCCAGTGGCCGCATGGGCCGCATGCTGGTTGAAGCCATCCTGAATGCCGACGACTGCACACTGACCGGCGCACTGGATGTGCCTGGCAGCCCCGCACTGGGCACCGATCCGGCTGCCTTTCTGGGCAAGGACAGCGGCGTGCGCATCACCGCTGATCTGGCGCAAGGGCTGCAAGGGGCCGATTGCCTGATCGACTTCACCCGCCCCGAAGGCACGCTGGCCCACCTGAAGGTGTGCGAACAGCTGGGCGTGAAGCTGGTCATCGGCACCACGGGCTTCACCGATGCGCAGAAGACCGAGATTACCGATGCCGCACAGCGCGTGGCCGTGGTCATGGCACCCAATATGAGCGTGGGCGTGAACGTCACGCTCAAGCTGCTGCAAATGGCGGCCAAGGCCATGTCAACGGGCTACGACATTGAAATCATCGAGGCCCACCACCGTCACAAGGTCGATGCCCCATCGGGCACAGCCCTCAAGATGGGCGAGGTGATTGCCGAAGCCCTGGGCCGCGACCTCAAAGACTGCGCCGTGTACGCCCGCGAAGGCGTGACGGGCGAGCGCGACCCCTCCAGCATCGGGTTTGCCACCATCCGGGGCGGCGACATTGTGGGCGACCACACGGTGCTGTTTGCCGGCACGGGCGAGCGCATCGAGGTGACGCACAAGTCTTCCAACCGCGTGACCTATGCGCAGGGCAGCCTGCGTGCCGTGCGCTACCTGTCTGGCCAGCCTGCAGGTCTGTTCGACATGTTCGACGTGCTCGGCCTGCGCTGAGCCTGTTCCCCCGGTCTTTTCTGACATCCACCGATGACTGTCTGGTCTTATCTGGCGCAGGGCGACGCGCTCAACCGGCTCGTGGCGCTGGTGTTGCTGGCCATGTCGGTGGCCAGTTGGGTGGTCATTCTTTGGCGCATCTGGCTGCTCAGATCGGCGGTGGCGGGTGTGCAGCTGTCATTGCCGGTGTTCTGGCAGTCGGCCGACTGGGCCGATGCCGAGGCCAGGCTGCAGGCCAGTGACCCGCAGCGCCTGGTGCTGCCGCTGGTGCAGGCCGCGCAGCGGGTGCTGAATGCCACAGGCACCGATTCCCGCTCCGGGGTCGCCCCTGCCACGGCAGCTCTGCCCACCCTGGGCGGGCAGGCCAGCACCGCCCAGCAGCTCACCCGCCTGCTGCGGGATGCCCTGGTCGCCGGACAGCAGCGGTTGCAGTTCGGCCAGGTGCTGCTGGCCACCGTGGGGGCCACGGCCCCGTTTGTCGGCCTGCTGGGCACCGTCTGGGGCATTTACCACGCACTGGTGGCCATTGCCGCCGAAGGCCAGGTCACCATCGACAAGGTGGCTGGCCCCGTGGGCGAGGCCCTGGTCATGACCGCCGCCGGTCTGGCCGTGGCCATTCCCGCCGTGCTGGCCTACAACGTGCTGGGCAAGCTGGCCGCCCGCACCGAGGCTGCGCTGGAAGCCTTTGCCCACGACTTGCGCGAATGGGTGCTCCAGCCACCCGCTGCCCCGCGCTGAGCCCACCCCACAGCGCGAGCGATGGCCTTCCACAGTTTTGATTCCGCATGCTCCGCCCCGTCCGACCAGGGGCGGCTGATGAGCGACATCAACGTCACCCCGCTGGTGGATGTGATGCTGGTGCTGCTGGTCATCTTCATCATCACCGCCCCGCTGCTGACCAGCGCCATCCGGCTCGATCTGCCGCAGACACCCGCTGCCCAGCCGTCCCAGGCCGAGTACAAGGTCGAGCTGGTGGTCGATGCCGAGGGGGCTGTGTACATCGACGACCAGCCGCAAACCACCGAAGCCTTGCTGCGCCGCTTGCAGCAGCTGGCCAAAGCCCACCCCGACACCGAGGTGCAACTGCGTGCCGATGCCGCCGTGCCCTATGGCCGCATGGTCGAAATCATCGGCACCGCACAGCAGGCGGGCCTGAACCGGGTCGGCTTCGTGGCCGACGGGCTGGCTGGCGGCCCGGCCCCAGGGCGCAAGCCCTAAAATCCCCCGATTGCTTTCCCAAGCCGACCCGGCTTGTCGCCCATACGCTGGTGTGGGCTGGCAGCCCCGCACAGCCGCCTCATCCCTCCTATAAATCCAAACTTCGGTTTGAAAACTTCCCCGTCAGGGGGATAGAATTTTTTGGGGGAGGGGTAACCTCTTCCAAATTCGCCTCGCAAGAGGCGTGGATTGAAACATGCAAGACAAATTCAGCCACTCTGATGTGGAGCGCGCCGCGCACAGCCACTGGACCGCCCGTGACGCTTACCGCGTGACCGAAGACAGCAGCAAACCCAAGTTCTACGCCTGCTCCATGCTGCCCTACCCCAGCGGCAAGCTGCACATGGGCCATGTGCGCAACTACACCATCAACGACATGCTCACGCGCAACCTGCGCATGAAGGGCATGAACGTGCTCATGCCCATGGGCTGGGATGCCTTCGGCCTGCCCGCCGAAAACGCTGCCCTGAAAAACGGCGTGCCACCGGCCAAGTGGACTTACGAAAACATCGCGTACATGAAGAAGCAGATGCAGGCCATGGGCCTGGCCATCGACTGGAGCCGCGAAGTGGCCACCTGCGACCCCACCTACTACAAGTGGAACCAGTGGCTGTTCCTGAAGATGTTGGAGCGTGGCATCGCCTACCGCAAGACCCAGATCGTCAACTGGGACCCGGTGGACCAGACCGTGCTGGCCAACGAGCAGGTGATTGACGGGCGCGGCTGGCGCACCGGCGCGCTGGTGGAAAAGCGCGAAATCCCTGGCTACTACCTGAACATCACCGCCTACGCCCAGGAGCTGCTGGACCACGTGCAGATGGGCAATGAAAAAGCCACGCTGAACGGCTGGCCCGACAAGGTGCGGCTGATGCAGGAAAACTGGATCGGCAAGAGCGAAGGCGTGCGCTTTGCCTTCACGCACAGCATCGCTGGTGCCGACGGTGCGCTGATCGGTGACGGCAAGATGTACGTCTTCACCACCCGTGCCGACACCATCATGGGCGTGACCTTTGCCGCCGTGGCCCCCGAGCACCCCATTGCCTTGCACGCTGCCGCCAGCAACCCTGCATTGGCTGCGTTCATCGAGGAATGCAAGACCGGTGGTACCACCGAAGCCGAGCTGGCCACGCAGGAGAAAAAGGGCATGGCCACCGGCCTGTTCGTCACCCACCCGCTGACCGGGGCGCAGGTGGAGGTGTGGGTGGGCAACTATGTGCTGATGTCGTACGGCGATGGCGCGGTGATGGGGGTGCCTGCGCATGACGAGCGCGACTTTGCGTTTGCCTTGAAGTATGGGATTGAGATTCGGCAGGTGGTGGGGGCTTCGTTGTCTCCGGCTGCTCTGTCTCCGTTTGATCCGGTGGAGGAAGCGGGTGCGGCAGCGTGCGGCACGGGACATACCCTTACGCCGCCCGCCGCCGCACCCGCCTCCTCCACCTCGTTGGTTGGCGGAAAGTTGGTTGCTTCTGATGTGTCTGCTGACGCAGCTCGTTCCAACACTGCTGTGTCGCCGTCCTCCACCTCTTCCTCCGTCGGCACACCAACCCAGTTGGCAGGGGATGCAGTGACGTTGGGGGCTGACCCCGTAAGGGTATGTCCCGTGGGGGCAGCTCCCAACGGCGCTGCATCCCTTACCAACATCACTGCCCCCGTCACAGACGACAAAACCTTCGACCCCACCCAATGGCACGACTGGTATGCCGACAAGTCCGGCTCGCTGGTGTGCGTCAACTCCGGCGAGCTGAACGGCCTACCCTACAAAGCTGCCGTCAACAAAGTGGCTGAGCTGCTGGCAGCCAAGGGTCTGGGCGAGAAAAAAACCACTTGGCGTTTGCGCGACTGGGGTGTCAGCCGCCAGCGTTACTGGGGCACGCCCATTCCCATCATCCATTGCGACGAGCACGGTGCCGTGCCCGTGCCTGAAAAAGACCTGCCGGTGGTGCTCCCGCAGGACTGCATCCCCGACGGCTCGGGCAACCCGCTGCACAAGCACGAAGGCTTCCACG
>CALMMY010000182.1 GCA_937868695.1 uncultured Comamonadaceae bacterium | reverse complement strand
TGGGCGGTGGCTGCGAGCTGGCCATGATGTGCGACTTCATCATTGCCGCCGACAATGCCAAGTTCGGCCAGCCCGAAATCAAGCTGGGCATCATTCCCGGCGCGGGCGGCACCCAGCGCCTGCCCCGTGCAGTGGGCAAGGCCAAGGCGATGGACATGGCCCTGACCGGGCGCATGATGGACGCAGCCGAAGCCGAGCGTGCCGGGCTGGTCAGCCGCGTGGTGCCACTTGAAAAACTGATGGACGAAGCCCTGGGCGCGGCCCTGCAAATTGCCGACTTCTCGCAGATTGCGGTGATGGCGGCCAAGGAGTCGGTCAACCGCGCATTTGAAGGCTCGCTGGCCGATGGCGTGATGTTTGAGCGCCGCCTGTTCCACGCGCTGTTTGCCACCGCCGACCAGAAAGAAGGCATGGATGCCTTCGTGAACAAGCGCAAGGCCCAATTCACGCACCAGTGAAAAAATTCTGGCTATAATTCTGGTCTTCTTCAGGTGGTATAGCTCAGTTGGTTAGAGCGCAGCATTCATAATGCTGATGTCCCAGGTTCAAGTCCCGGTACCACCACCAAGATACCCAAACCCCAAGCTCACCCCTTGGGGTTTTTTTCTTCCCAGCCTCTGGAATTCATGCCATGAACCGCTGCCCGCTTGTTTCTCCGCCTCGCGCACCCCTCCCCCCTCTGACCACATTCACCGCGTTCACCGCCAAGGCACAGCCATGACCAAAAAAGTCTTCATCAAAACCTTTGGTTGCCAGATGAACGAGTACGACTCGGACAAGATGGCCGATGTGCTGGGTGCCGCCCAGGGCTACGAACCCACGCAGGATGTGGAAGAGGCCGACCTGATTCTGTTCAACACCTGCTCGGTGCGCGAAAAGGCGCAGGAAAAGGTGTTCTCTGACCTGGGCCGCGTCAAGCACCTGAAGAAAAAGGGTGTGCTGATCGGCGTGGGCGGCTGCGTGGCCAGCCAGGAGGGCGCGGCCATCATCGAACGCGCACCGTATGTGGACGTGGTGTTTGGCCCGCAGACGCTGCACCGCCTGCCCGAAATGCTCAAGGCCCGCGAGCGCCAGTCGCGCCCGCAGGTGGACATCAGCTTTCCCGAGATCGAGAAGTTTGACCACCTGCCACCGGCACGGGTCGATGGCGCGTCGGCCTTTGTTTCCATCATGGAAGGCTGCTCCAAATATTGCAGCTACTGCGTGGTGCCCTACACCCGTGGCGAGGAAGTGAGCCGCCCGTTTGAAGACGTGCTGGTGGAAGTGGCCGGGCTGGCCGACCAGGGCGTGAAAGAAGTGAACCTGCTGGGCCAGAACGTGAATGCCTACCGGGGCAAGATGGGCGACAGCGACGAAATTGCCGACTTTGCCCTGCTGCTGGAATACGTGGCCGACATCCCCGGCATCGAGCGCATCCGCTACACCACCAGCCACCCCAACGAGTTCACGCAGCGGCTGATTGACGCATACGCCAAGATTCCCAAGCTGGTGAGCCACCTGCACCTGCCGGTGCAGCACGGCTCCGACAAAATTCTGATGGCCATGAAGCGCGGCTACACCGCCCTTGAATACAAGAGCACCATCCGCAAGCTGCGTGCGGTGCGGCCCAACCTGTCGCTCAGCTCCGATTTCATCGTGGGCTTTCCCGGCGAGACGGAAGAAGACTTTGGCAAGATGATGAAGCTCATTGAAGACGTGGGCTTTGATGCCTCGTTCAGCTTCATTTTCAGCCCCAGGCCCGGCACGCCTGCGGCCAACCTGGCCGATGACACGCCGCACGAAGTCAAGCTCAAGCGCCTGCAACACCTGCAAGCCACCATCGAAGCCAACGTGGCCCGCATCAGCACCGGCCTGCAAGGCACGGTGCAACGCATTCTGGTGGAAGGGCCTTCACGCAAAAACGCCACCGAGCTGATGGGCCGCACCGAGTGCAACCGCATCGTCAACTTCCCCGGCGGCCCGCACCCCGAGCGCCTGACCGGGCAGCTGATTGACGTGACCATCACCGAAGCCCGCCCGCATTCGCTGCGCGGCGAGGTATTCCTGAAAGATGAGCAGTCTGCGCTTGCTCAATAAGCAACAGCAGGGATTGTCAGCAATGAACTCACCCGATTTGTCGGCCCTGACCGTGGTGCGCAACGAAGTGGATGTGCTGGCTGCGCTGCTGCCACTGCAACAACTGGCCGGGCAAGGCCAGGCAATGACCATGATCGAGCTGGGCTGCGGTAACGCCCGCCTGGCCCGCGACCTGCTGCGCCAGGGCCTGGTGAGCCAGGTGACCGGGCTGGAGGTGGACGAGCGCCAGCACGCCAAAAACCTGGCCCAGCCCCAGGACGGCCTGGCCTTTTTGCAGGCCAGCGCGGCGGCGGTGCCGTGCGCCGATGCCAGCTTCGACCTGGCGCTGATGCTCAAAAGCCTGCACCACGTTCCGCTGCCCGACATGGCCCAGGCACTGAACGAGGTGGCGCGGGTGCTGCGCCCTGGTGGCTGGCTGTATGTGTCTGAGCCGGTGTACGAAGGTGCGCTGAACGAGGTGGTGAAGCTGTTCAACGACGAAGGCGTGGTGCGGGCCGCCGCCCAGGCTGCGCTGGACGCGGCCCTGGCCCAGCCCGGCAGCCCGTGGACGCAGGTGGCCACGCACCGCTTTGACACGCCGGTGCATTACGCCAGCGTGGCCGAGTTCGAGCAGCGCATGCTCTACCCCACGTTTGCCGACCACGGCATCAACGCAGCCACTCTGCAAGCCGTGCGGGTAGCTTTGGAGCCGCATTTCACAGCCGACGGGGCCGATTTCACGCGCCCCATGCTGGTCAGATTGCTACAGAAAACGCGCTGAATTCAGACCCGAACCGGCCAACCGCCAGCCCCTCAGATGTCGTCTGGCGGGGTGATGGCCGAAGGGGGTGTGGCCGGGTGGGTTGCGCCGGGGGCCACCGGGGCGGCAGGTGGCGGCGGCGGGGCCAGGTAGCGGTCATCTGACCAGGTGGCCAGCCACTCGGGCTTGAAGGCCACAAAAATGGCGGTGAACAGGCCGGTCAGAAAGGCATCGCCCCAGGCCATGAGCCAGCGGGCCACCAGCGCCTGCTCCACCGCCACGCCGCCCACCAGGTGGTAGAGCAGTTCGTACATCACGCCGGACAGAAAAATACACACTGCCGTGCCCAGAAAGCCGCGCCCCAGTATGTAAATAAACACCTGGTCTGGCAGCCAGCGCCGCAGCAGCGCGCCCAAACCCAGCGCCAGCGTGGCGGGCACCAGCCCGATCCACACCCACTGCGACAGCCAGGCCTCGAACGGCAGCGCCCCCACCACCCAGACCACGCCAGCCACGGCAGACAGCAGCAGCACAGCCAGCGGCCAGCCCAGCAGCATGGTCATGAGGCAGGCCCCTGACAGCTGCACCGAGATGCCCCCGGCCACCAGCGAGCTGGGCAGCATCTGCGGCAGCATCCAGAACCAGGGCAAAAACACCAGCCCGGCCAGAAACGGGGTCAGCAGCGGCCCGCCCAGCATGCGCCAGGGCCGCAGCCACAGGGCGGTGGCCAGCGTCAGCAGGGCCAGGGCGGTTTCAAGGTCGGAGAGCATGGCGGGCGAGTATGGCCAGTGGTGGCAGCGGCCACCTTGAGATCGGTCAACCCATGCCGGGGAACTTGGGCATGCCACCCATGCCCTTCATGCCGCCCATGCGCTTCATCATTTTCATGAGGCCGCCGCCCTTCATTTTTTTCATCATGCCCTGCATCTGCTCGAACTCTTTGAGCAGGCGGTTGACCTCTTGTACATGCACACCGGCACCGGCGGCAATGCGGCGCTTGCGGGTGGCCTTGATCAGCTCGGGCTTGCGGCGCTCCAGCGGGGTCATGCTGCAAATGATGCCTTCTTTGCGCTTGATGTCTTTTTCGGCGCGGTCCATGTCGGCCTCGCTGGCCTTGCCTGCCATCTGGGTGGGCAGTTTGTCCATCAGGCTGGACAGGCCGCCCATCTGCTTCATCTGGCGGATCTGCTCCAGAAAGTCCTGCAAGTCAAAACCGTCGCCGCTCTTGACCTTGGCGGCCAGCTTCTGTGCGGCAGCCATGTCCACCCCGGCGGTGACCTGCTCGACCAGCGCCAGGATGTCGCCCATGCCCAGGATGCGCCCGGCGTGGCGCTCGGCATCGAAGGCTTCCAGGCCATCGATCTTCTCGCTCACACCGGCAAACTTGATGGGCACGCCGGTGATGTGGCGCACCGACAGGGCCGCACCGCCGCGCGAGTCGCCATCGGTCTTGGTGAGCACGATGCCGGTCAGCGGCAGGGCATCCTTGAAGGCCTTGGCGGTGTTGACCGCATCCTGGCCCTGCATGGCATCGACCACAAACAGCGTTTCCACAGGGTTGATGGCGGCGTGCAGGGCCTTGATTTCGGCCATCAGGGCTTCGTCGATGGCAAGGCGGCCTGCGGTGTCCACCAGCAGCACATCGAAGTAATGCTTGCGGGCGTAGTCGAGCGCGGCCAGGGCAATGTCCACGGGTTTCTGGTCGGGGCTGCTGGGGAACCATTCGGCCCCGGCCTGGGCCGTGACGGTTTTGAGCTGTTCGATGGCCGCAGGGCGGTACACGTCGCCCGAGACGGTCAGCACTTTTTTCTTGCGCTTTTCAATCAGGTGCTTGGCCAGCTTGGCGGTGGTGGTGGTTTTGCCCGCGCCTTGCAAACCGGCCATCAGCACCACGGCGGGCGGCTGGGCGTGGAGGTTGAGCTCGGTGTGGCTGCGGGCATCGCCTGCGCCACCGCTCATGGTGGCCACCAGTTCGCGGTTGACCACGGCCACCAGCGCCTGGCCGGGGGTGAGCGAGCCCACCACTTCCTGGCCCAGGGCTTTTTCTTTCACGCGGGCAATGAAGTCGCGCACCACCGGCAGGGCCACGTCGGCCTCCAGCAGGGCCATGCGCACCTCCCGCATCATGTCGGTGACGTTGCTCTCGGTGATGCGGGCCTGTCCCCGCATTTCCTTGACGATGCGCGAGAGTCTTTCGGAAAGGGCTGAAGCCATGATGGTGTGTGTAGGAGGAGGAGAAGGGAAAACGGGTGGGGGAACACGAACAGGGAAAGCGGCCCCGCAAGCCACGGCATGAACGGCATGCCAAGGCACAGTGGCACCGGTGGCGGCTCCCTGTGGCACAGCAGACGGCATGCCCGGATGCAAACCCAGCCAAACCGCTCGCCGTTAAACTGTGCAGATGATTTTAGCTGCCAGCCCCTTGTTGACGACCGTGCTCTCCGTGGCAGCGGCATTGGGTTATGCGTCGGTGGCGCTGGCCCAGCGCCGTTGGGGCGGCCCCGCCGTGCGCACAGGCCTGACGCTGGCGTGGCTGCTGCACGGCGCGGTGCTGGCCAGCAGCCTGCTGGCCACACCGCCCACCTTCGGTTTTGCCCCCGCGCTGTCGGTCACGGCCTGGCTGGTGACGCTGGTCTATGCGATTGAAAGCCACGTCTATCCCCAGCTCAAGGCCAAGGCGGTGCTGCTGGGCATGGGCATGGTGGCGGTGTTGCTGGCGCTGCTGTTTCCGGGTGCGCCGTATCCGGCCATCCAGTCCACCTGGCTGCCCCTGCATTGGGCGCTGGGCATTGCCGCCTACGGGCTGATTGCCGCTGCCGTGGTGCATGCCTGGTGGATGCAGCGCACCGAGCAAGCCATGCGCCGAGGTGTGGCCCCACCGGAAGGTGGCCTGCCGCTGCTGGCCATCGAGCGGCTCACCTTCCGGTTTGTGACCGCCGGTTTTGCCCTGCTGACAGCCACGCTGCTGGCGGGCTGGTGGTTTGCCGAACACCTGTACAGCCAGGGCATCACCTGGGACCACAAGCGGGTGTTTGCCGCGCTGTCGTGGGTGGTGTTTGCGGTGCTGCTGCTGGGCCGGTGGCGGCTGGGCTGGCGGGGTCGCACCGCCACGCGCATGCTGTATGTGGGCTCCGGCCTGCTGCTGCTGGCCTATGTGGGATCGCGGTTTGTGCTTGAAATACTGCTTCACCGGAGCTGAGCCAACCCCATGAAATACGTTCTGGTACTGGGTGTGGTGTTGTTTGGCTTCTGGCTGTGGAAGCACAACCGGCGCTTGCAAGCCCGTCAAAAGGCTGTGGACAAGGCGACCCACACGCCCCCGCCTCCTGCGCCATCGGCAGCCAGCGTGGCACGCATGGTGGCGTGCAGGCAGTGCGGACTGCATCTGCCCGAGCAGGATGCCGTGGCAGGCCAGCAAGGCCTGTATTGCAGCGAGGCCCACCGCCAGGCCACCGAAGGCTGATCTGGCGGCACCGTGACAGCATCGACACAGCGTCTGGCCGGGCGCTTCTGGCCCACCTTCATGCAAGTCCGCCTGGCCGTGGCGATTGTGCTGCTGGCCTTGCAGGGTCTGGTGCTGACGCTGGGCACCACCCGCTCAATGGTCAGCCTGGTGCTGTGCCTGGTTCACCTGGTTGCGGTGCTGGCAGCCAACCGCATGCTCCCGCCACCCAGCCGCCAGGGCGTGGGCACCCTGCCCTGGATGGCCACTGTGGGCCTGGATTTGCTGCTGTTTGCCGCCTTGCAAAGCATGCGCATGGGCGGGCTGAACTACACCCTGCTGTTTGCATTGCCGGTGCTCATGTCGGCCATTCTGGGGCCGAAGTTGCGCGGGCTGGCCACGGCGGCTTTGGTCACGCTGTTTTTGCTGGGTGATGTGGTGTGGGCCATCTGGCTCAACCTGGAGACGGCCACATCGCAACTGTTTCAGGCCGCCATCACCGGAACGGGGTTTTTTCTGGTGGCCTTGCTGGCGCACGAACTCGCACAGCGGCTGGCCAAGGAGGAAGAACGCTCCGAACTGAACCAGCTGGCCGCCCGCACCCAGGTGGCGGTGAATGAACTCATCATTGAAACCATGACCGACGGTGTGCTGGTGGTCGATGAGCTGGGAACGGTGCGCACAGCCAATCCGGCCAGTCGGCACATGCTGGCCGATGCCGAAGGGCAGGCACCCGCACAATTCCGCCTGGCATCACACGCCCATTGCCTGCCCTTGCTGGCGCAAGTCCATGCCACCTTTGAGCAACACGCCGCCCAGCAGACCGAGGTGTTGCTGGAAGCCAGCCCCGAACTGCGCAGGCGGCTGCGCATACGCACCCGTCCAGTCGATTCCCAGCAGCCTGCACATGGCCAAAGCGACCTGCGCCTGTGCGTGGTGTTTCTGGAAGACCTGCACGAGCTGGAGGCCCGTGTGCGCACCGAAAAACTGGTGGCGATGGGCCGCATGTCGGTGGCGGTGGCCCATGAAATCCGCAACCCCCTGTCGGCCATCGCCCAGGCCAACGCCCTGCTGGAAGAAGACCTGCACGACCCGCTGCAATTGCAGCTTGTCCAGATGGTGGCCACCCACACCCGGCGGCTCAACCGGATCGTGGACGATGTGCTGAATGTGGTGCGCGTGCCGGGCCAGCTTGCCCCACCCGACACACCGGCCACCGCCCTGGACCCGGCCATCGCACAGATACTCCACGAATGGAGCGGCCAGCATGCCTGCACCAACCGGGTTGCGTGGATAGGTGGCTGCGACGGGGCCTGGATCAAGTTCGACCCCGAGCACCTGCGCCGCGTGCTGGTCAACCTGCTGGACAACGCGAGCCGCTATGCCAGCCAGGCACCGGGGGCCATTCAGGTCAGCTCACGCCCGCAAGCCGATGGACATTGGCGTGTATCGGTGTGGAGCGATGGCGAACCGCTCGATCACAGCGTGCGGCAGCACTTGTTTGAGCCGTTTTTTTCGTCAGAAAGCCGCTCCAGCGGCATGGGCCTGTACCTGTGCCGCGAGCTGTGTGAACGCTACCGGGCCCAGCTGGACTACCAGCGCAGCGAGCGGGGAGGACGGGCGGGCAACGACTTCTTTTTGCTCATCCCTGCGGCAGTGGCAGACTTGCACCCATGACCAAAGACACCCAACGCACCTCAGCCCGCATCCTGGTGGTGGATGACGAGCCCGATTTGCGCACGCTCTACGAATTGACGTTGCTGCGTGCAGGGCACCAGGTCGAATCAGCCGGCACACTGGCCGAAGCCCGCGACAGCCTGGGCCAGCGCCACTTCGATCTGCTGATCACCGACATGCGCCTGCCCGATGGGCTGGGCCTGGAACTGATCAAGGAACTCGGCCAGCAGGGCCGCAGTGAACGCGCCATTGTGGTGACAGCCTATGGCTCGGCCAGCAGCGCCGTTGAAGCACTGAAACAGGGCGCGTTTGACTACCTGACCAAACCGCTTGACCTGAAACAATTCCGCACCGTGGTGGCCACCGCCTTGCAATCGGCCCCCGCCAACACCACCCCGGCAGCTTCAGGCAAAGTGGATAACGCAACGGAGGCAGAGCAGCCCACCGATACCACCGGCATGGCCGCTCCTTCTGGCACCGAAGCCAAACCGGCCAACCCGCCCCGGCACCGGGGTGCGCTGGCCAAACTGGCTGGCGAATCCCAGGCCATGAGCCAGGTGCGCGAACGCATTGTCAAAGTGGCCAACAGCATGGCCCCGGTGATGATCCTGGGTGAATCGGGCACCGGCAAAGAACTGGTGGCCCGCGCCATCCACGAAGCCAGCCACCGTGCCCAAGGGCCGCTGGTGGCGGTGAACTGCGGGGCCATTCCGGACGCGCTGATCGAGGCCGAGTTTTTCGGTGCCCGCAAAGGGGCGTACACCGGAGCCGCCACCGACCGCGAAGGCTACTTCGCCGCCGCACGGGGGGGCACGCTGTTTCTGGATGAAATTGGCGACCTGCCCCTGCCCATGCAGGCCAAGCTGCTGCGGGTGATTCAGGAGCGCAAGGTGCGCCCTCTGGGCGGCGTGCAGGAGGAACAGGTGGATGTGCGCATTCTGTGCGCCACCCACCACGATCTGGTGCAGGCCGTGGCCAAGCAAGGCTTCCGCCAGGACTTGTATTACCGCCTCAACGTGATTGAAATCCGCCTGCCCGCCCTGCGGGAGCGCCGCGATGACTTGCCCGCCCTGACCCACACCCTGATGCGGCGCATTTGCAGCGAAAGCGGCCAGCACCCCGTGCCCCTGCACCCCGATGCATTGCAGTGGCTGCACCGGCACCCGTTTGCGGGCAACGTGCGCGAGCTGGAAAACCTGTTGCACCGCGCACTGGCACTGTGCAACGGGCACGAAATCACGCTGGATGACCTGCTCGACCCCCAAGGCACCTGCCCGCCACCGCCCACAGCACAAACCGGAGCCCACCCACCCCAACCCGCCACGGCCACACCAGCCAGCCCGGCATGGCCCGGCAGCACCCAGCCCCCGTCCCACCCCCACCAGCCAGACGATGCAGCGGCCACGCCGCCCACCCCAACCCACCTGCCCGCCGACTTGCAGCAGCACCTGGATGAACAGGAAAAAGCCATCCTGCAACAGGCCCTGCATGCCACACGCGGCAACCGCACCGCCGCCGCCGCCCTGCTGGGGCTGAACCTGCGGCAAATCCGCTACCGCATTGCCCGGCTCAACATCACCGTGGGGGGCGATACCGATGCAGCCTGTGACACCAGCCCCCATGAACCGACCGACCGCTGAAGCCACCGCCGTCGTGCCACATGGCGAGGGCAACCAGCCCCCCGAAGCAGCAGCAAGCGGCCCGCATTCGCTCTGGGAGGGTGGTTGGCTGCGCACGGCACGCTGGCACCCGTCGCCCCATTTCGGCCCCCGCCCTGACGGGGCCGAAATCGACTTGGTGGTGGTGCATTCCATCAGCCTGCCACCGGGGCAATACGGCACGGGCCAGGTGGACAGGCTGTTTGCGGGCACGCTGGACTGGGAGGCCCACCCCTATTTCCAGGCCATCCGGGGGCTGGAAGTGTCGGCACACTTTTTCATAGACAGGCAGGGCGGGCTGACGCAGTACGTCAGCGTGTTCGACCGGGCCTGGCACGCGGGTGTGTCGTGCTGGCGCGGACGCAGCAACTGCAACAACGACTCGGTGGGTGTGGAGCTGGAGGGGCTGGAGGGTGACACCTTCGAGCCCGCCCAGTACGCACGCCTGGCCTGGCTGTGCGAGGCCCTGCACACCGCCTGCCCCATCCGGCATGTGGCCGGGCACGAGCACATTGCCCCAGGCCGCAAACAGGACCCCGGCCCAGGCTTCGACTGGCCTCGCCTGCGCCAGGCGCTGGGCTGGCCCGCCGACCAGTTTGCAGCCTGATCAGACCGGCCAGATGCA
>CALMMY010000181.1 GCA_937868695.1 uncultured Comamonadaceae bacterium | reverse complement strand
CGGCTCGCAGCACGACAGACATACAGCACCGCCACCACCCAACCCGTCAGACCAGGCAGCAGCACCAGCGCCCCCGGCCCCCTACACTGCACCAGACAAGCCACCACCGCACACACCACGCACCACAAACAAACCCGCCAGCCCATGCGCACCCTCGTCATTCACGCCCACCCGCGCCCCAGCCACTCCATCGTCACCCAGGGCCTGCGCCAGGCGCTGGGTGGTTGCCCGGATGTTGAAGTGCGCCAGCTGTACGAGCTGTACCCCGATTTCGACATCGACGTGGCCGCCGAACAGCAGGCCCTTGCCCAGGCCGAGCTGGTCATCTGGCTGTGCCCGGTGTACTGGTACAGCGTGCCCGCCCTGCTCAAGCACTGGTTTGACCAGGTGCTGGCCCACGGCTGGGCCTATGGCCCTGGCGCGGCTGCACTGCAAGGCAAAACCGCGTGGTGGGTGGCCAGTGCGGGGGCGGCGGCATCGGCCTACACCGCCGATGGCGCACACCAGCGCCCGTTTGCCGACTTTGTGCCGCCCATTGAACAGACGGCCCGCTTCTGCGGCATGCACTGGTTGCCGCCGCTGGTGCTGCACGGCGGCCACGCCACCAGCCCCGCCGATTTGCAGGCCGGGCGCGACACCCTGCTGGCGCGGCTGGCACAGCACCGGCTGACGCTGGCCACTGACAAAGAAAGGACTGCCCCATGACCCAGGCCATCGTGTTTTTGCTGGCTGCGCTGGTGTGTGTGCCGCTGGCCGTGCGGCTGGGGCTGGGGGCGGTGCTGGGCTACTTGCTGGCGGGCGTGGCCATCGGGCCGGTGGGGCTGGCGCTGGTGTCCGACCCGGCGGCCATCCTGCATGTGTCCGAGCTGGGCGTGGTGCTGATGCTGTTTGTCATCGGGCTGGAGCTGGAGCCCCAGCGCCTGTGGGCCATGCGCCGCGCGGTGCTGCTGGGCGGGGCGTTGCAAATGGGGCTGTGCGCGGCCCTGCTCATGCCCGTGGGGCTGCTGCTGGGCTGGGGCTGGCGGGCATCGCTGGTGGGTGGGCTGGCCATGGCGCTGTCGTCCACCGCCATTGCGGTGGCCATTTTGCAAGAGCGCAACCTGATGGCCCGCCCGGTGGGGCAGTCGGGTTTTTCGATGCTGCTGTTTCAGGACATGGCGGCCATTCCGCTGCTGGCCCTGGCGGCGGTGCTGGGCACGGCGGGGGCGGAATCTGCCCCGGCTGCGGCCCCGCACGCCAGCCACACCACCGGCCCGCTGTGGCAGATCGGTGCGGTGCTGGGCGTGGTGGTGCTGGGCCGCTACGTGGCCTACCCGGCCATGCGCCTGGTGGCCCGCATGCAGGTGCGCGAGCTGTTCACCGGCCTGGCGCTGCTGCTGGTGCTGGGCGTGGCCGCGCTGATGGAGCAGGTGGGCCTGTCGATGGGGCTGGGTGCGTTTCTGGCCGGGGTGCTGCTGGCCAGCTCCGAGTACCGCCACGCCCTGGAAAACGACATCCTGCCCTTCAAGGGCCTGCTGCTGGGCCTGTTTTTCATTGCGGTGGGCATGAGCATGCAGCTGGGGCTGCTGGCCTCTTCACCCGGCCAGGTGCTGCTGGGTTTGCTGCTGGTGGTGGCCCTCAAGGCGCTGGGCCTGTGGCTGCTGGGGCGCTGGGTGGGGCTGCAAGGCCAGCCGCGCAGGCTGCTGGCGGTGCTGCTGTCGCAGGTGGGCGAGTTTGCGTTTGTGGTGCTGGCGGCGGGCAAAGGCTCGGGCGTGTTGCCCGCAGCCACCGCTGATTTGCTCACCCTGGTGGCCGCGCTGTCGATGGTGACCACGCCGTTGCTGCTGGTGGCGCTGGACCGCCATGCCCGGCCTGAATCCACCGACCGCGCACCCGATGCCCTGCCCGAAGAACCCGCCACCGTGCTGCTGGCCGGTTTTGGCCGCTACGGCCAGACGGTGGCCCGCGTGCTGCTGGCCGCAGGCATCAAGCCCACCGTGATTGACCACGATGCCGACACCGTGGACATGGCCCGCCGCTTCGGCTTCAAGGTGTACTTTGGCGATGCCACCCAGCACGACCTTCTGCACGCCGCCGGTGTGGCCCAGGCCCGCGCCGTGGTGGTGGCGATGGACGATGCTGCCCAGGTCAACCGGCTGGTGCATACCTTGCACGGCATCCACCCCGGCTTGCCCGTGGTGGCACGGGCCCGCGATGCCTTGCATGCAATGGAGCTGGCCGATGCCCAGGCCCACCATGTGGAGCGCGAAGTGTTTGAGGGCTCGCTGCGCAGCGCCCGCGCCACGCTGGAGCTGCTGGGGTTTGACCGCTTCCATGCCCGCCAGATGGCCGACAACTTCCGCCGCCACTCCAACCGCTTTTTGCACGCCGCCCGCGACATCCGCCACAACGAAGACGACCTGATTGCCCGCGTGGTGCAGTCTCGCGCCCAGTTCGAGGCCGAAATGCAGCAAAACCTGGAGCCTCAGCGGTCCCAGCCGCGCTGGTAGCCACGGTCGTGGTGGCCGCCGCCATGACCACGCCCATCACGCCCGTCGTAGCGGTCATGCTGCCAGTGGTGGTTGTGGTGACGGCGGTGGTGGTGGCCGCCGTACCCGTACACCACCTGGGGCGGCATCACCGGGTAGGCCTGCACAGCAGGGCGTGCTGGGTACACCACCACGGGTGCGGCGGGGTAAGTCTGGTACACGGGGGCGGATGGGTAAGTCTGGTAAACCGGCGCAGACGGGTAGGTCTGGTACACCGGCGGGGCGGGGTAGGCCACCGCGCCCGGAAACGTCACGCCAATGCTCCAGTTGACACCGCCAGCCTGCGCGGGCTGAAACCAGGCCGTGGCCAGCCAAGCACCCACGGCCAGCGCCATCACCAGCAGCCAGCGCCCGGAGCTGGGCCACAGCGACACATCGTGAACAGTGACCGAATAAGGCAGCGGGGAGTGATCGGGACGGTGGCGCATGGTGTTCTCCTTGAAATACAACGGGCGGGGCAATCAATCCATCAGCCCGCCTGCGTATTTCAAGGCATAAACAGCCTGCCGCTCACTCCCAAGCCGTCAGAATCGTTGCCAGAAGTAACCAGACACCCACCAGCACGCGGGGCCGCTGCAACGACTGCGGGCGCGCACTCCAGCGGCGCAGCGGCTGCTCCACCGTGTGGAAGAACAGCGCCCCCGCCCCCACGCAGGCCACCCAGGCCAGCAACACGCCCGCGCTCTGCACCCACACATTGGGCGGTGCAAACCGGGTGAAAGCGGCATTCACCACCAGGCTGACCGGGAAATTCATCAAAAACACGCCATACGAAATGCGCCCCAGGTAGGCCAGCACCGGGCTGTCGGGCCAGTTGTACAGCCAGCCCCTGTGCTGGGCCACACCCAGCACCAGCGCCACGGCCAAAGCCAGCGCAATGCGCTCGCGGAAATCCACCGCCAGCGCCGCCAGCACCAACGCCAGCACCGCCGCCACCTGCCAGCCGCGCACGGGCCGCTGGCTCATCCACCAGGCCAGCGCACCCAGCGTGTAGGCCCCAAAGAAGTACAGCGCCCAGTTGTCCCACCCGGCATCGCGGTTGAAAAAATACAGCGAGGCCACGCCCACCACCAGCACCAGGCTGCGGGCTACCACACTGCCCGCCAACCCTGCCCCACCGGCACCACCCGCTTTGCCCGCAGCACCCAGGCGCTGGCCCAGCCACAGCAGCGCCAGCATCAGCGCAAACAGCTGAAAGTCGATGGCCACGTACCACACCCCGGCAGACAGCGAGTCGATGCCCATCACGCTGTGCAGCAGCAGCGCATGGGCCAGAAACTGCGTGAACTCCGGCTCACCGGGCAAGCTGGTGTGATCCATCCACTGGCTGGCCAGCCAGGTGCAGACCATTGCCACCAGCAGCGACACCACATAGGGCATGGCGATGTTGGCGTAACGCTTGCCCAGCAGCGCCAGCGGCTGGGTGGCCAGCAACACACCCTGCGGAGCCAGCCCACGCACCGCCAGAAAGCCGCTGATCACCAAAAACACCTGCACCGCCATGCGGGCATCCTGGCTGAACCACGACACCAGGCCGGGGGCCACCTGGTGCATCCAGTCGGACATGGGGCCATAAAAGGCCAGGTGGTGCAGAACGATCATTTGCGATGCCACGGCTTTGAAAGCATCAATCAGCGGCATGCGGTTGCGGAGGTCACTCATGGGGTCGGGGGGCGGGTCGGTGAATGCCCAATGGCTGGGCTGTGGAGGCAGGGGTCACCTGGTTGGAATCAGGGTTTTTACTTATGGATTGTCCCTGATTTGGCCGCTGGGGATGCGGGAGCTGAGACTGAGGATGTGAGGTCGGGGGCTGGGGATGCGGGTTCAGGGTGGCGTTTCTTTGCTCTGCGCCCGTTCAAGAGTTTGCCGCCCGTTACAT
The DNA here is from genome assembly GCA_937868695.1 of uncultured Comamonadaceae bacterium. Lineage (GTDB taxonomy): Bacteria > Pseudomonadota > Gammaproteobacteria > Burkholderiales > Burkholderiaceae_C > UBA2334. The sequence goes on along the minus strand of CALMMY010000181.1, from coordinate 18 downwards.
GGTTGGAGTGGCGTTACC
>CALMMY010000180.1 GCA_937868695.1 uncultured Comamonadaceae bacterium | reverse complement strand
GCAATGCCTTCGTTCTCGTACTTGCGGCCCACCATGAAGCCGGTGATGTTCTGCAAAAACACCAGCGGAATCTTGCGCTGGCAGCACAGCTCGATGAAGTGCGCACCCTTCAGTGCCGATTCGCTGAACAGAATGCCGTTGTTGGCCACGATGCCCACGGGCATGCCCTCGATGTGCGCAAATCCGCACACCAGCGTGCTGCCAAAGCGTGGCTTGAACTCATGGAACTCGGACGCATCGACGATGCGGGCAATGATTTCGCGAACATCGAAGGGCTTGCGCGTGTCGGTGGGAATCACGCCGTACAGCTCTTTGCTGTCAAATTTGGGAGCTGCTGGCGCTTGCATCACAAGCGATGGAGCCTTTTTTTGGTTCAGATTGGCCACCGCCTGGCGGGCCAGGGCAATGGCGTGCAGGTCGTTCTGCGCCAGGTGGTCGGCCACGCCCGAGAGACGGGTGTGCACATCGCCACCGCCCAGGTCTTCAGCAGTCACCACCTCGCCGGTGGCGGCTTTCACCAGCGGCGGGCCGCCCAGGAAGATGGTGCCCTGGTTTTTGACGATGATGGTTTCGTCGCTCATGGCGGGCACGTAGGCACCGCCCGCCGTGCAGCTGCCCATCACCACGGCCACCTGCGAAATGCCCTGGGCACTCATGTTGGCCTGGTTGTAGAAGATGCGCCCGAAGTGGTCGCGGTCGGGAAACACCTCGTCCTGGTTGGGCAGGTTGGCACCGCCGGAGTCCACCAAGTAGATGCAGGTGAGGTTGTTCTGCTGCGCAATTTCCTGCGCACGCAGGTGCTTTTTGACGGTGAGGGGGTAGTAGGTGCCGCCCTTCACGGTGGCATCGTTGCAGACGATCATGCAATCCACCCCGCTGACGCGGCCGATGCCCGCAATCAGCCCGGCGGCAGGGGCCGCGTCTTTGGTGCCGCCCTGGCCGTCTTTTTCCTTGTACATGTTGAGCGCGGCCAGCGGGGCCAGCTCCAGAAACGGTGTGCCAGGATCCAGCAGCATCTGCACACGGTCACGCGGCAGCAGCTTGCCACGGGCGGTGTGTTTGGCACGGGCCGCCTCGCCACCACCCTCGGCCACCTTGGCCACCTGGGCACGCAAATCGTCCACCAGCGCGGTCATGGCAGCGGCGTTGGACGCAAAGTCGGCAGAGCGGGGATTGAGCTTGGATTCCAGGATGGTCATGGGGCTTGCAGTCAAAGGTGGACGATCAGGCGAACATCGGCGGGCATGTGCCACGGAGAGTGGGTGCATTGTGCGGTGTCCGACTTGTGCATGGCGGCCAAACAGGTTGCAAATCGTGCCAGCTGTTTTGTTTTTTGGCACACTGTGGCCATGCACACCACTTCGCCCGTGGCGGCCACCCCCACCGCCTTCATCCGCGCCATTGTGCGGGCCTATGCCTTGCGCCATCTCAGCCCGAACCACGCACTGCAACAGGCACAGATTGCGCCGCATCTGCTGGAAAACCCCGATGCCCGCATCACCGCCTGGCAGATGGAGCGCATTTCCGACACCGCCATGCGCGAACTGGACGACGAGGCCCTGGGCTGGTTCCGCCGCCGTCTGCCCTGGGGCAGCTACGGCATGCTGGTGCGCGCCAGCATCAGCGCACCCACGCTGGAAGTGGCCCTCAAACGCTGGTGCCGCCACCACGGCCTGCTGACCGCAGACATCCGCCTGGCCACCAGCGACGGCGACAACAGACAAAGCAGCGACAGCACCAGCCCCCCGGCTACCCACGGCCACGGCGGGGCCACCTTCAGCATCACGCTGGACGAAGCCAACACCGCCGACTGGCTGAGCGGAGAGATGCGGGAGTTCTGCCATGTGTCGCTGCTGCGCAACCTGCTGGGTGTGGCCAGCTGGCTGGTCGATTCGCGCATACCGCTGCTGGGCGTGGAGCTGGCGTTTGCCCCGCCGCCGCATGCCAGCGCGTATGCCGTGCTGTTTGCCGGGCCATGCACGTTTGATGCGCTACGCACCCGGCTGCACCTGGATGCCCGCTACCTGCAACTGCCGCTGCGCCGCGACGAAGCGGCCTTACAGCAAATGCTCACCCACGCCCTGCCGCTGACCGTGTTGCAGTACCGGCGCGACCGCCTGCTGGTGCAGCGTGTGCGCCAGACGCTGGCCGCCCAGCCGCAGCTCACCCGCAACGCCGAAGACCTGGCGGCCCTGCTCAACGTCTCGGCCCGCACCCTGCACCGCCAGCTGAAAGAAGAAGGGGCCACCCTGCAAGCCCTGAAAGACGAAGTGCGCCGCGACCGTGCCGTGGCGCTGCTGCACCGCACCGACCGCCCCATCAAACAGGTGGCCGATGCCGCCGGGTTTCAGAATGAAAAAAGCTTTGCCCGCGCCTTCAAAGACTGGACGGGGCAATCCCCCAGCGAATTCCGGCGGCAGCACGCGCTCATTTCTTGAGCATCAGCTCGTTCTTGATGCCCGACACACCGGGCACAGCACGGGCAATGTTTTCAGCGGCCAGAATCTGCGCCTTTTTGCCCACAAAACCCGTCAGCTGCACCTCGCCGTGCGAAGTGACCACGCTGATGTCCAGGCTCTTGATGCCGGGATCTTCCAGCAGGGCAGCCTTGACACGGGTGGTCACGGTGGTGTCGTCGATGCCGCTGCCCAAGGTGGCGGGTGCGCTCTTGACCGTGAGGCCGTTCTCGACATTGGCCACCCCCGGCACGCCACTTGCCAACATCATGGCCTGGTCAATCTGCTTCTGGTCATCGACAAAGCCGCTGAGCTGAACCGTGCCCTTGCGTGTTTCCACCTGAAAGTCCAGGCTTTTGATGGACGGGTCGCCCAGCAGCGCGGCCTTGACGCTGGAGGTGATCACCGCATCGTCCACCTGGGTGCCCACGGTGGTGGTGGGTGTGTTGGACTCGGTGGACGACTGGTTGCAGCCCGTCATCAGCAGGGCGGCCATGCACAGCATGGCGGCAACGGCAACAGGGGATTTGGAAGGTGTGGTGTGGGTGTTCATGGCAAAGGTTCTCGTTGGTAAAAAATTAACGTGCAAGGTAGCCGCCATCGACGGGGTAATAAGCCCCGGTGACGAAGGAAGCCCGGTCGGAAGCCAGCCAGACCACCAGCTCGGCCACCTCATCGGGCTGGCCCAGGCGGTTCATGGGGTGGGCGGCCACCAGGCTGGACATCAGCGTGGCATCGCCTTCCAGGTGACCGATCAGCGGGGTGTGGATGAAGCCAGGCCCCACCGCGTTGATGCGGATGCCGTCGGTGGCGTACTCAAGGGATGCCGTCTGCGTCAGCCCGATCACGCCGTGCTTGGCTGCCGTGTAGGCCGAAGCGGAGGCAAAGCCCACCATGCCCAGGATGGAGGCCACATTCACGATGGAGCCGCCCCCGGTTTTGAGCATGGCGGCAATCTGGTACTTCATACCGTGGAACACACCGTTCAGGTTGGTGTTGATGACGTGCGCCCACGCATCCAGCGGGTAGTCGGCCACCAGCGCCGCTGCACCAGCCACGCCTGCGTTGTTGCAGGCCACATCCAGCCGACCATAGTGGGACACCGTCTGCGCCACCAGGGCCTCGACATCCTCGGCATTGGCCACATCGGCGGCCACAAAAATGGCCTCGCCACCCTGGGCGCGGATCATGGCGGCGGTTTCCACACCCGCGTTGGCATGCACATCCGACAGCACCAGCCGCGCCCCTTCGCGCACGGCCATGAGGGCAATCGCCAGGCCAATGCCCGACGATGCCCCCGTCACCAGCACCACTTTGTTGTTCAACATGTCGATTCACCTTGAGTGCGTGCGGCACAGTGCCGACGCTCAGGCGATCATGGCCAGATGCAGCTTCGGCATCATTGCGCTGGCAGACAGCCAAGGCGATTCTGGTTAAATCAGTGATAGCAGACTATGCATATGCAGCGAGCGCAAACGTCATTTTTTATCATCAAATTTTACACAGCACTCGCCTGAGCGTCTGCACCTATCCGCCCATCACCGCCACCAGCTCATGCATGTGCCTGAACACCCGAGCCACGGGCAGGCCCTGCACGAACACGAACACGGAAAGGCAACGGAAACGGTGTCGGGGGAGAAAATCATGTGAGACAGTTGCTTTCAGTCAAAGAGAAACACGAAACTCTGCTTGGCTGAATTACGCTTTGTGGCATAACATGAATGTCAAATGACACAAAGGAGCCACCATGATGATCCCGGACATACTCACCAAAAGCGCCAGCACACCTGCATATCAGGTATCGGCTGACTTGCACACGACAAAAGATCAATGGAAAAAACTCAGCGAAAGCTACCGCACGTTCGTTGAGACCGAGAGCACACACCTCCACATCGCATTGGAAATGCTGGGTGGCGACAAAGTTTTTTCTCACCTGCCAGAAAACCTGCTGGAGGTACACCACTGTGTCACCCATGGCATCCCCAGTGCGGCCATCTCGCACCTGGCCCACGCCATGGAACCCCTCTCCGCCCAGGCCCTGAGTGATGCACTGGGTGTCAGCCTTCGTACTTTGCACCGCAAAAAAGGTGCGGTGCAAGACACATTGACTGTGGCACAAGGCGGGCGCACGTTCAAATTTGCCGAAGTGGTCGCCAAGGCCACGCTGGTGCTCGGCAGCCGGGAGGCCGCTGTTCAATGGCTGACAACCCCGGCTATCGGACTGGACCAGCAAAAGCCCATCCATCTGCTGGCAACACCCGTGGGTACGCAGCTCGTGGAAGATCTGCTGGACCGCATCGAGTACGGGGTGTACGCCTGATGCGCGAACACCCCATGATGCCAATCCCCCGGCCAGGAGCAGGTATCCCTTTGCTCGCCTGGCGGCTGGATCGCCAACACCACGCCAGTACATGGGACAGTGGCATCGGAGCCGAGAAACTCGGTGGCCGCTGGAACGCCAAAGGACAGCACGCCGTCTATTGCTCCACCGACCCCAGCACCGCCACTCTGGAAGTGGCCGTGCATGCAGGCTTTGCTGTACTGGACACCCAGGCACACACGCTCACCTGCATGGAGGTGATGGCAGAACCCGTCCACATCGTCCAGCCCGAGGACGTGCCCAACCCAGGCTGGCTGGTTCCCGGCACGCCGAGCGCCGGACAACAGGTGTTCGGAAGCCGACTGCTGGCACAACACGGCATCGTGCTGTTCCCCAGCGCCGTGTCACGGTTCAGCTGGAACCTGGTGATCGAACCCGGCATCGCCCAAGGCCGCTACCGCCAGCTTTCGCAGGCCCCATTCGTTCTCGATACCCGGTTGCATCCGCCCGGTGGGTGAGGCTGCAACGAAGAAATCCACCTCCAAATGGGTGGGTGACTCAAACCGCAATGCCGTCGGAAGTATCCAGTCACGAAAACTGTATGCATGTACAGTCATCGCTGTGCAATATGCACACACCAACCACACATCAGGAGCCCCTCAGCATGCTTGACCACATGACTTTCCGCGTGACCGACATTGGCCGCGCCAAAGCGTTTTACTGCGCAGCCCTTGCCCCATTGGGTTACAGCCTGTCTTTCGAAGGCAACTACGGAATGAACATACTGGGGTTTGCCTACCCCGATTCTTCTGAGCCTGACGGCAAAAAAGCTGATGTCTGGTTCGTTGATGGCCCATCTCCCTACGGGGGACCACCAGCAACCACAGGCTGCCACCTGGCGTGGCGGGCGCACACCCGTGCGCAAGTGAATGCCTTTTACCAAGCTGCGATCACCGCTGGCGGAAAAGACAACGGTGCGCCTGGGCTTCGCCCGGACTATCACCCCCACTACCACGGAGCCTTCGTGATTGACCCTGAGGGCAACAACATCGAAGCGGTGTGCCACCTGCCCGAATAGGGCGTACACCGCAGAGCTGACACCACAGCCCGAAACACCGCCTCATCCCCCCATCGCTGCCACCAGCTCATCCATGTGGTTGAACACCCGTGCCACGGGCAGGCCG
>CALMMY010000179.1 GCA_937868695.1 uncultured Comamonadaceae bacterium | reverse complement strand
CGGCTCACCCCTTGTCCGGGCGCAGAGCGAAGTAACGTCAGCCCGAATCAGCAGAGCGAAGCAACGCTACCCAACCCGGACAGACCCGGCAGCCCGACAGACAGACCGCTGACCAAGCGGTCATGTCCCACGCATCGCCCCCCCGTGGTCAACATGAGAATGGCTGGTTGCCACGGCAGATGCGGCTTTTCAGGCACGACACCGCTTAACCAGCATACCGCATCAAAAAGAATAGTAAAAAAAGTGAGCTGCTTACGCAATTTCCAATTGAATTAATCTGATTTTTAATACCATAAAAAAGCCAAAAATACCCAAAAAATACCCCCACCAACCTGCTGACACCCTGAACATCCGCACAGGCGGCATATTTTTGAGTATTTAAAGCCATTTTAAATAATGTTTTTGGCAAATAAGTCAATATAAAAATGCGCAAGCAGCTATTGTTTTTTACTACATTTTTAAAAGCAAAATTCCAACCCGAACTCACACCGGAGATGGCGGCGGCCCTGCTGACTGCGAAGACCACGGGCCGGGCGGCACCACCTGGGGTTGCTCGGGATCGGCGATGTAGTGCGGCGACATGATCTGCACGCCGTGCTCATTGAACACATCCTGCACATTGGCGTGCAACTGGCTCATGGCCTCGGCGCGGCGGCGCGGTGCGTGGTTGTTGCTCTGGGCGCACAGGCGGTATTCCACATAAAAGTCAGACAGCGCGGTCTGCACCACATGCGGGGGCGGTTCGGTGGCCACGCCCTTGGTGCGCCGGGCCGCCTCCAGCAGCATGGCATGCACCTGCCGCCAGGGTGTGGCGTAACCGATGGTGACCGCCGTGTGCATCACAAACTGGCCGTCCTGCACCAGCCGCGAAAAGTTGCGGATGGGCTGGCTGAACACCACCGTGTTGGGCACGCTCACCTCCTCGCCCATGCCGGTGTGGATTTTGGTGGTGAACAGCCCCAGGGCCACCACGGTGCCCTCGGTCTCGCCCACCTTGATGTACTCGCCCACCCGCAGCGAACGCGAATACATCAGGCTCAGCCCCGACAGCGCCTGCCCCACCACGCTGGACGCTCCGAGAGACAGCATCAGCCCCGCCAGCACCGACACGCCCTTGAAGGCCTCGCTGTGGGCACCGGGCAGATAGGGGTAGGCCATCGCCAGGGCAAACAGCCAGATGCCCACGCTGGCCAGCCGCCGCGTGGGGGCCGCCGTGTCGGTATCCAGCCAGGCCACGTGCAGCTCGCCCTGTTCCACGCGCTGCAAAAAAGCCGATGCCGCCCGTGCGGCCATGCGGGCCAGCACAAAAATCAGCGCGGCAATCAGCAAGCCCGGCACCGCACCGGCGATGGCCGATGCAAACTGACCCAGCACCGCCAGCAGCCAGGCGGTGGCCCGCTCGCCCCAGGGCCGGGTGTAGGCAAACTGGTGCAGCACAAACGTGGCCCAGAACTCCACCGTCACCAGCACCAGCAGCCAGGTCAGGGCCGTGAGCACGGTGCGGGTGGCGCTGCGGGCGTGCTCCATGTAGTCGGCCACCAAGCGGCCCAGCAGACCATCGGGGCGACGCTGCTGCAAGGCGGCCTGCGCCCGATCCAGCAGCTTGCGGCGCAGCACCAGCAGCAGCCGCACCAGCAGGTAAGCCGCGAGGGTGGCCGCCAGGCTGACTCCCGCGCCCCGCAGCAGGCTGCGCGGGTCGGTCATTTCGCGGTGCTCATCCACCGCCGTCTGCAAACGCTGCGCCACGTCCTGGGCAAAGGCGTTGAGCATGCTGGCGGGGCGCGGCCCGCCCATGTCGGCGGCCAGCACAAAAAACACGGCCTGACCGTCCACATCCAGCCGGACGATGCCATTGACCTCGGTTTGCCTGACCCGACCGGCTCCGCCCTTTTCCAGGGCCGCCGCAAGCGCCAGCCGGGCCAGCTCGGCACGGTCGGCGGATGCATGGCCGAGAAAATCGGTGCGGAAGGTCACGATCTTGCGGTTGTGCAGGCTGAGCGTGCCCGTCTGCGGATCGGACTCAGCCTGGATGACCAGGCTGGCGGGCGGGGCAGCCACTGCGCCGACCGGTGTCTGTGCCTGTGCAGCCACACACCACAGCGCGAGCAGCCCCGCCAGAAACAGCGTGACCCAGTGGCCTGTGCGCATCGCGGTTGAGAAAAAGTGCCTCATGCAGACTCCCCGGAGTGAACCATCACCGCCAAAATACCACGCCCGCGCAGGCCAGCGTGCCTACACTCGCCATCCCGCGCACGCACCTGCATCCTGACTTCGACACGCCCATGACTTTCCCCACACCTCCAGCCTGGGGCCAACGGCTGGCCCCGACCTTGGCCAAAACAGCGGCGGGCCTCGGCCTGTTGGTTCTGCTGGCCTGGCAAGGCCTGCCACTGGTACTCAAACCCCAAGTGGAACAACAGGCCAGCAAGGCACTGGGCCGCCAGGTCACGGTGGAGGGCATCG
>CALMMY010000178.1 GCA_937868695.1 uncultured Comamonadaceae bacterium | reverse complement strand
CTTGTCAATTATTTTGTCTGTCAGGCGCTGAAGTTCAACGTGGTGGTGGCATCCACCGTGTAGGTGCGCGATTTCACCGTGCTCACGAAGCAGAAGGTGCCTTTGGCCTCTGCGGGCGTGAACGTCATCAGCAGGAAACCACGGCGCGAGGTGTCGGCGTAGCGCAGGTCGTTCACCACGCCTTCGAAAATCTGCTTGGTCTGGGCCGGTGGCAGCGCTGACAGGTATTCCTCGAAGCCGGGTGAACTCACGCTGCTGGTGCCAAATTCCTGGCCCACCACGGTGCCGTTGACCAGCGTCAGACGGCTGCACCAGGCGTTGTGCGTGTCACCGGCCAGCACCACCAGTTTCTTGCCCAGCTTGGCTGCGGTGGACAGCACGATTTCGCGCTCCACGGGGTAGCCGTCCCACGCGTCCAGGTTGTAGCCCAGCTTGGGGTTGAGCTTGGTGTCCAGCAAAGCCTTCTGTGCATCGGTGAGCAGCGCAGGGGCCTGGGCGGCGGTGCCTTTGGCGGTCAGGTAATCGGTGATGGCTTTTTGCCCGGCGGCCAGGGCCTCGGGGCTGGTGTTGTCGGGGTTGAGGTGTGTCAGGATGCTGACCGGAAACTCCATGCGCGCCATCAGCACTTGCTGGCCCAGCACCTGCCAGGTGGCTTTGGAGGCCGCCAGCTGGCCTTGCAGCCATTGCAGCTGGGTACTGCCCATGATGGTGCGGCTGGTGGATGCCAGCGTGGCCTGCGCGGTGGCAGCGGTGGCGGGGTTGAGCAGCTCGGCAAATTCAACTTGTTTGTCGCGCCCGATCACACGGGTGTCGAGCATATGCAGCGCGGCCAGGCCGCCGAAATCGAAGCTGCGGTAGATCTTCATCAGATTGCTGGCATCGGGCGCACGCACGGGCATCCATTCGTGCCAGGCCTGGATGGCCGCCGCCCGGCGGGCCGCAAAGCTGCCCTCGGTGGCGGTGGTGTGGTTTTCGGCACCGTCCTTGTGGGTGTCGTTCGCCACTTCGTGGTCGTCCCACACGGCAATCAGCGGCAAGCTGGCGCTGAAAACCTTGCTGTCTGGGTCAGAGCGGTACTGGGCGTAGCGTTTGCGGTAGTCGGCCAGGCTCAGGCACTCGTTGGCGGGTTCCACCACGCGGCCCAGTGCCTTGGCATCGGTGCTGGCATAGCCACCGGCACCGTATTCGTAGATGAAGTCACCCAGATGCACAGCAAACTGTGCGCCCGACTTGGCCGCTTCGGCATACACATTGAAGTAGCCCGCCGGGTAGTTGGAGCAACTGAACACAGCCAGTGACACGCTGGTGGCCCCGGCCGCAGGCAGGGTGCGCGTGCGCCCAACGGGAGAGACGGTGTCACCGCTGCGGAAACGGAAGAAATAGTCCTTGCCCGCAGCCAGGCCGGTGGCATCGGCCTTGGCGGTGTGGCCGCTGGCGGCGCTGGCCAGGGTGCTGCCACTGCTGACCAGGGTGGCAAACGAGGCATCGGTGGCCACCTCGTAGGTCAGTGGCACGTCTTCGCTGGAGTTGGGCACCTGGGCATGCGTCCACAGCATCACGCGGTCGGCCAGCGGGTCGCCGCTGCACACGCCGTAGCTGAACACTGGCGGTTCTCCGCCGTCGCCCATGCAGGCAGACAGGGCCATGCCCGAACTGGCGACAGTGGCCAGCGAGGCCAGGCGGATGACAAATTGACGGCGGCTGGATGGAATCATGGCTTTAATCTCGCAAAGTGGATGAGGCAAGCCAACGGTTATAGGCAGCGGCTGTGACTGAGCTGTGACGTGTGCAGTTTTTGTTCAGCGAGGCAACCCAAACAGGGAGAGATGGATTCAAAATCAGAGCATTCGACCTGTCGAGGAGATTTGAAATGGAACTTGAATGGTTCAGGCCGGCCGCCTTTTTCGGTTCGGTGATTTATGCCCTGTTGGGCGTGGTGGTCTTCTGGCTGTCGTTCATCGTGATCGACAAGCTCACTCCCTACAACCTGTGGCAGGAGCTGGTCGAAAAGCAGAACATGGCGCTGGGGTTGGTGGTGGCGGCCATGAGCCTGGGGATCTCGCTCATCGTGGCTGCGGCCATTCACGGCTGAGGTAGGGTAAGGTAGCGGCCATGAACCCGTTTGTGAACTACATCGCCAATCACCCCGCCGTCCTGGCGGATCATCAACCCCTGAACGACGAAGAGCAGGACGAACTGTTTGAAGCCCTCAACCAGCCCAACCTGCCCGACGACTGCATGACCGCCGAAATGGCCGACGGCTTTCTGACCGGCTGCGCCCTCAGCCCCCATACCGTGGACATGTCCGACTGGCTGGAGGAGGTGTTCGGCCAGGTCAGCATGCCCAACTGCGGCAGCCCCGAAGCCACCGACCGCCTGCTCAGTCTGGTGCTGCGCCGCTGGCGCGACATCCAGCACGCCTTCACGCCCGATGTGGCCGAGCGCGTGCTCAACCAGGGCACCGAGCCCATGTTTGGCCCGTTGATCGGCCACGTTGATCCTGAAGAGGTGGTTCACCCCGTGCAGCTTGACCACGAAGACCGCCGCGTGGGCGAGTGGCTGGGCCGCGACTGGGCGGTGGGCTTTTTCAGCGCCATCCAGGGCGACGAAACCTGGAAGCACCTGCTCGAAGACCCCGCCCACTGGCCGATGGTGGCCCCGGTGCTGGTGTTCTTCCTCGGCCACGAGGTGGAGCAACCCGAATACAACCTGGACGATGACCCCGAAGCCCTCACCCGCATGGTGCAGGCGCTCTACCGCATCAGCGCCTACTGGCGCAGCTACCACCAGGCCATGACCGCCGGGCAGCGCGCCCGGTAAACCGCACGCACAGGCAACCGTGAATCCCGCTGTGCGCCAGCCCCCGGCGGTGGAGGTGGCGCTGCTGGCCAGTGTGTTCGTCATCGCCGCCTGCGGCCTGTTGTACGAGCTGGCGGCAGCCGCATTGGCCAGCTATGTGCTGGGCGATTCGGTTTTGCAGTTCTCCACCATCATCGGCACCTATCTGTTTGCGATGGGGGTGGGCTCGTACCTGTCGCGCTTTTTTGACCGGCAGCTGCCCGCCCACTTTCTGCGCATCGAGCTGCTGGTGGCACTGGCCGGTGGCCTGCTGCCGGGGCTGCTGTTTCTGGCGCACGCCTATGCGCCCGGCTCGTTCAGACTGTTGCTGTATGGGCTGGTGCTGCTGGTGGGCACGCTGGTGGGGCTGGAAATTCCGCTGGTCATGCGCATCCTCAAGCGCAACACCGTGCTCAAAGACCTGGTGTCGCAGGTGCTGACCTTCGACTACCTGGGCGCGTTGGCCGTGTCGATGGCGTTTCCGCTGCTGCTGGTGCCCCAGCTCGGGCTGGTGCGCAGCGGCCTGCTGTTCGGGCTGATGAACGCCGCCGTGGCGCTGTGGGCGCTGTGGCTGTTCAGGCACGAGCTGCCCCACTTCAAGAGCCATGTGGTGGCCAGCTTCGCCACGCTGGCCGTGCTGCTGGCGGCCTTTGCGGGGGCCGAGCGCATCACCACCCACGCCGAAGACAAGTTCTATGCCGACAAGGTGGTGTACGCCCTCAACACCCCCTACCAGCGCATCGTCGTCACCCACAACCCCGGCAAGGGTCGCAACGGGCACAGGCTGTTTCTGAACGGCAACCTGCAATTTGCCGAGCGCGACGAATACCGCTACCACGAGGCCCTGGTTCACCCCGCCATGCTGGCCCACGGCAACCCCCGGCGCGTGGCCGTGCTGGGCGGTGGCGACGGCATGGCCGTGCGCGAAATCCTCAAATACCCCGGAGTGGAACAGGTTACCCTGGTCGAGCTGGACCCGGCCATGACCGACCTGTTCACCCGCACACCCGCGCTGGCCGCGCTCAATGCCAACGCCCTGGGTAACCCCAAAGTGCGCACTGTCAACACCGATGCCTTCACCTGGCTGCAAACCACCGACGACGTGTTCGACGTGATCGTGGTGGACTTTCCCGACCCCACCAACTTTGCCGTCGGCAAGCTCTACACCCAGACCTTCTACGCCATGCTCGACCAGCACCTGGCAGCCAGCGGCTACGCCGTGGTGCAGACCACCTCGCCCCTGGTGGCCCGCCAGAGCTTCTGGACCGTGGTCACCACCATCGAAGCCGCCGGGCTGGCCACAGCGCCCTACCACGCCCACGTGCCCAGCTTCGGCGAGTGGGGGTTCATCATCGCCAGCCGCCGCCCCATGCGTCCCATCGGGCCAGAGGCCCCCTGGCCCGCCGGGCTGCGCTTTCTCAGCCCCACCAGCCTGCCGCTGCTGTTCGACTTCCCGCCCGACATGGCCCGCCTGCCCGCTGCCGTCAACCGCCTGAGCAACCAGGTGCTGGTACACACCTATGAAACGGAGTGGGGGCGCATCAAGTGA
>CALMMY010000177.1 GCA_937868695.1 uncultured Comamonadaceae bacterium | reverse complement strand
GCCGATCACACCACTTCGGTCACAAAGTTCTCGCGGCTGCGGCGCACTTTTTTCAGGTTGGCCAGCCAGTCGCCTTCGTCGGCGCGGTAGCCCAGCGGAATCAGCACCACGCTGCGCAGGCCGCGCTCGCCCAGGTTCAGGATGGTGTCCACGGCTTTGGGGTCAAAGCCTTCCATCGGCGTGGCATCCACCTGTTCTGCGGCGGCGGCAATCAGGGCCGTGCCCACGCCAATGTAGGCCTGGCGGGCGGCGTGCTGGTAGTTCACTTCCGGGTCGCGTGGCACATAGCTTTTCAGCACCATCTGGCGGTAGTTTTCCCAGCCTTCGTTTTTGAAGCCGCGCTGCTCGTTCACCAGGTCGAACATCATGTTGATGCGGTCGGCGGTGTAGTTGTCCCAGGCAGCAAACACCAGCAGGTGCGAGCAGTCGGTGATCTGTTCCTGGTTCCAGGCCACGGGCTTGATTTGTTCCCGCACGGCTTTGTTGGTGACCACCAGCACTTCATAGGGTTGCAGGCCGCTGGAGGTGGCCGTCAGGCGCACGGCTTCCAGAATGCGCTCCAGCTTGTCCTGGGGCACCACCTTGGCGGGGTTCATTTTTTTGGTGGCATAGCGCCATTGCAGTGTTTGAATCAGATCGGACATGGGTAAAAACCCCCGGAAAGGGGTGAAAGTTAGGTTGGACGGCGGATTGTGGGCCGGGAAGGGCCAGCCTGCACAAGCCAGAATCCCATGACCTGCGCACAGGCCGAATCTGCGCAGCTGCCAGCCGGATTGCGTGCGATGTGGTACGGCGGTGGGCAACCCCAACCCACAGACGAAACCTTGCGTTTTGTCAAAGTCCGCACACGGCCTTGCCCTGTACAACCCGATGGGCGCGGGCGGCCTGTGTTTCAGCGGTTTGCCCGATCGCCCTTGATCCCCAACCCAGACAGAACCGAGGTCGCCATGCAAGCCATAGTCAAAGTTGCCAACATCAGCCACGGGCTGTATGCCGCCGAGCTGGAGGGGCAGGGCCGTTACGTTGTGTTCGAGCTGTTCGACTCGTTCGAACCCATGCTGGGTGACCAGATTGCCCACCCCGACCTGTGCGCCGAGGGCAACGCCACTTTCAGCAACCTCACACAGGGTTGCGAGTTCGATGTGTTTGTGCAAGCCGTCTGCGAGCCCAGCCAGGTGAACCAGCTCTGCCACCTGTGAGTGCATCCCACGCGCACGGGGGATTCTGCGCGTTCGGGTGCCAGCAATTTTCATTGTGACCACGGTGGGAGCGATGCTTCTGGCATGAGCCCTGGCCAGCGGTCTGCCTGAGTTGGATGGCGTTACTTCACGCTGCGCCCGTTCAAGGGGTGAGCCGTCCTCCGCACACTGCGAGCAGAGAT
>CALMMY010000176.1 GCA_937868695.1 uncultured Comamonadaceae bacterium | reverse complement strand
CTGCCGGGCCGGCGGAGGCCGGGTTGGCACAGGCAGCGGCCACCTGGGTGGCCAGGCGGTGCAGGGCATCCCAGGGGTCAGCGGGCCAGGCGGGCACTTTCAGGCCCTTGACGATGCCGTCCACGGTGTGAGCGTCTTGCAGCCACTGCGCCAGCGTGGCGGCGGGCAGGCGGGGCAGCACGCGCTCCATGAGCTTTTCTTTCGCACCCCAAACACGGTTTTCGCGCAGGGCCATCGGCATGGGGCGGCCTGCGTCGAGGGCGGTGCGCACGCGGTTCATCGTGCGGATGTCTTCGCTCAGCGCCCAGTGGACCAGCACGGGGGCTTCGCCCTCGGCCTGCAAGCCGTCGAGCATGCGCTGCACGCGGGCGGTCTGCCCGGCCAGCACGGCTTCGGCCAGCTTGAACGCATCGTAGCGGGCCACGTTGAGCACGGCGGACTCCACCTGCGCCAGACTCAGCTCCCCGGCAGGATGCAGCAGGGCCAGCTTTTGCACCTCCTGGTGGGCAGCCAGCAGATTGCCCTCCACCCGGTCGGCAAAAAATTGCAGGGTGCGCTGGCCTTCGTCGCCGGGCAGCACGCGCTGCTGTTGCAGGGCCAGGCGCTGGGCAATCCACTGCGGCAGGGCCTGGCGGGTCACGGCATCAATGCGGATGCTCACGCCCAGGTTGTCTAGGGCCATGAACCAGGCGGTTTTCTGGGTGGCGGCATCCAGCCGGGGCAGCAGCACCAGGGTCAGCACGCTGTCGTTGCGGGCGGCGGCTTCGGCCAGTTGCTGCAAGGCGGCACCGCCTTCCTTGCCGGGCTTGCCGGATGGGATGCGCAGCTCCACGATCTGGCGGTCGCCAAACAGGCTCATCTCGCTGCCGCTGGCCAGCACGGCGCTCCAGTCGAAATGGGCTCCGGCCACGGTGAACACCGTGCGCTCGGTGTACCCCTGGGCACGGGCGGTCGCCCGGATAGCATCGGCGGCCTCCTGGATCAGCAGGGGTTCATCACCATGCAGTGTGTAGAGCGACCTGAGCCCTTTTTGCAGGTGGGCGACGAGTTGAGGCGGGGCGAGCTGCATGGGCCGCTCACAGCGAGCGCACGGCGGCCAGGCGGCGCAGCACCTGCTGCACCACGTCGGTCTGCATGTCGCGGTACAGCTCGGCCTCTTCTTCCTGCTTGGACAGGGCGATGCTTTCGCTGTAGCTGATGTCGCGCTGGAGCAGGATTTCAGACTCGGGAATCAGCTCCTTGCCCTTGGGGGTGCTGAGCTTGAAACGAAACCGCAGCCGCAGCTGGAATTCGCGCACCTGACCGGCGGCGGTGGAGCCAACCACCGACTTTTCGCGCTGGTCGGT
>CALMMY010000175.1 GCA_937868695.1 uncultured Comamonadaceae bacterium | reverse complement strand
GCCCGCAGGGCCAGCAGCACGTAGAACATCACGCCCACCCCGGCAATGGCCTTGCTCTCGAAGGTGCAGCCGGGCTGGTTGGGGTTGACGATGGTGCAGTCGGCAGGCAGCACCACCTGGCCGTTGAGGATGGCGGGCAGGTGGTGGTCGGTGACCAGCACCTGCATGCCCAGCTCGCGGGCAATCTGTACGCCTTCGACGCTGGCGATGCCGTTGTCCACCGTGACCAGCAGCTTCGCTCCGGTGGCGGCCACGCGCAGTGCCAGGGCCGGGGTCAGGCCATAGCCGTCGGTCACGCGGTCGGGCACCAGGTAGCTGATGAGGTCGGGCCGGGGGGCGCGTTGCCCGTGGGTGGCGAGGGCGGCTTCCAGCATGCGCAGGCCGCGCAGGCCCACGGCGCAGGCGGTGGCCCCGTCGCAGTCGTAGTCGGCCACGATGCACACCGGGGTGCCCTGGGTCAGCGCATCGGCCAGCACGCGGGCGGCGGCATCGGCGTGGGTCAGGGTGGCGGGGGGCAGCAGGCGGGCCAGGCTGTCGTCCAGCTCGTCGGCACTGGCCATGCCACGGGCGGCGTACAGGCGGGCCAGCAGCGGGTGGATGCCAGCCTGCTCCAGTGTCCACAGAGCACGGGGAGGAATGTCACGGTTGATGATTTTCATAGCTGATTGAGCAATTCGGTCAGGCGCAAAGGGGCAAAAAAGCTTGAAATTTTTTGTCGCATGCCTTGCCAGGCGCTGCGTGGAGTGAGGTCGAATGACAGGCAGCTGCGCTCGCCGCAGAGCGTGATGCGCAGGGGTTGGCCGCGCCGTGCGAGATCCAGCCAGGCGGGCAGCACCTCGGCATCCAGCGTCTGCCAGGCTTGCTGCCACCCGGCCCAATGGCCTTGCAGCGCGGCAGTGCGCAGCGTCTGTGGCACCACCAGCTCGGGTGCGGCGTGGCGGGCACCGGGCGGGCAAATGCCGCTGCCACTGATCCAGAAGGCATTGACGGGGGCCAGCCGCTGGGCCTCGCGCTCGTCGTTGGCAGGGTGGTTGTAGTACAGCATCTGCGCCTCGCTTTGCAGCCGCCGCAGGCTCGCTGCCGCCGGGCCGCTGCTCAGCCAGCCCGCGATGGAGCGGCCCGCTACCCTGTCCAGCGATGCGCTGGGCAGGCTGGCAAACACCGGCCCCTGCGCCAGCCAGCGGTCTGCCGCCACCCAGTGCAGGCGGATGCCGTCTTCCAGCGCCAGCGGCTGCAACGCAGCCATGAGGGCCTGCGAGTGGGCATCGCTCAGGCCCAGCGTGGCGGGTGGGTGCAACGTGACCTGGCCCGTGCCCACCTCCTGGTGGCAGGGCGAGAACCATGCGGCAGGCGTGTCCGAAGACACCAGCAGCGGGCGGGACATGACTGCCGCCCAGGGCAGGTGGCCATCGAGCGCGGCCAGGTCAGCCGTGGTGATATCGACCAGGCCCAGTGCCTGCGCCAGCACCCACTCGTGCGGCGGGGTCAGCGTCAGTTCGGGGTCGAAGTCGGCAGCGTTGGCCGGGGCGACGGTGCATGGCGTGGAGGTGGCGGGCAGGCCGCGCGGTGGGTTGGCCAGCGCCAGCAGCCGGGTCAGGTTGGGCAGTACCAGCGTGGGCAGCAGCGCCTGGCAGGCTTCGTCGCTGCTGCTGGCAAAAGGCAACACCAGATGCGGCACGGGATGGGCAGCATCCAGCGAGGCCGGGGCCGGAGGGGCACATTGCACCGCAGTGGCAAAAAGGGATGGGGCAGGGAGCATGGTCACGATTGTGCGGGATGCCACAATCCCGGCCATGATGAAAGCCGACTTTCAAGATGCCCACCTCCGCCATTGGACGGATGCTGAGTACCTGTTTCAGGCCCAACGCTGGGCCAATGCCGATCACTTGTATGGTGTGGCAGCTGAGTGTGGATTGAAGGCGTTGATGCTGAAGTTCGGCATGCCGTTCGATTCACAAAAGGATTGGCCTAAACACCAAGAAGACAGATCGCACGCCAACCGTATCTGGCTTCGGTATGAGAGTTATCGTAGCGGTCACAGCCAGGGGGGCAGATTTTCCTTGTCTGACCAGAATCCATTTTCGGATTGGGATGTTTCTGACCGGTATGCCCATCGAGTTCAATTTGATGCAGAGCGCACAGGCGTGCATCGGGTTGGTGCAAAAGAGGTTTTCGATTTGATGCGAAAAGCTGACTTGGAGGGTTTGTTTGATGACCACCTTTGACCACATCCTGCCCAAGCTGGCAGCTATTTTGGGTCAGCACGCTGAAGGTCTGGAGTCTCTTGGCCCTGTGCTGGTGAATCTGGATTTGAACGGGCGTGTTCGTCTGGTTGTGGATGAGCCACTGGGAGCCTCTCCCCAGGCCAAGGCGTTGCTGAACACCATCACCTCTGCCATGAAGGCTGACCTCGGTCGTCATGCCTATCCACCCGAGCGTGCGGTGTTGTTTGAGCCGGATGTGCATGCGGTCAGCGCTGGCTTGCCTACGTACCCGCTGGAGCGGGCTGACGGCACCCTGTTGCCAGGGGTGCGAGTGGTGGACCGCTTGGTCACTGAAAGCAACTGGGCTTCGATTGAACCTGTTTCCACGGGCGTGCCGAGGGTGGTGTTTTTTTCCATCAAGGGCGGTGTGGGCCGTTCCACCGCACTGGCTGCCACGGCCTGGGCGCTGGCGCAAGCGGGGCGGCGTGTGCTGGTGCTGGACTTGGATCTGGAGTCCCCCGGCTTGTCATCGGCGCTGCTGCCATCGGAGCGACGGCCTGAGTTTGGCATTGCCGACTGGCTGGTCGAAGATCTGGTGGGCAATGGCGAAGCGGTGCTGGACGGTCTGTGGGCCACCAGCACGCTGGCGCGGGATGGCGAAATTCGGGTGGTGCCTGCCCACGGGCGTGATCCGGGTGAATACGTGTCCAAGCTGGGCCGGGTGTGGATGCCCAGGGTTGGGTCTGATGGCGTGCGGGAGAATTGGTCGCAGCGCCTGCACCGGCTCATCGAGTTGCTGGAAGACCGTCACCAGCCCGATGTGATCCTGATTGATTCCCGTGCTGGCATTGACGAGGTGGCTTCCAGTTGTGTCACCGATCTGGGAGCCGGGTTGGTGCTGCTGTTTGCCATTGATGGTGAACAGACCTGGTCGGGCTACCGCATTCTGTTTGAGCACTGGCGCAAATCCGGTGTGGCCATAGACATTCGGGAACGCCTGCAACTGGTGGGGGCCATGATTCCCGATGTGAACGAGGTCGATTATTTCGATGGCTTGCGGGAGCGGGGTGCCGATCTGTTTACGGAACAGTTGTACGACGAAGTGCTGGCGGGTCAGGTAGACCCTCAGCGGTGGAGCTTCGATGCCCACGACGAAAGTGCTCCCCACTACCCTTGGGCCATCAGATGGCACCGGGGTTTTGCCGCTTTGCGCTCGCTGCATAACCGGCTGGAAACTGTTGATGCTGCTGAGGTGCAGGCCATTTTTGGCCCGCTGGTGGATGGTGTGACGGACTTTGTGTCATCCAGTGGAGAGCAACATGGTCACTGACGTGGCGCTGATCCGCGAAGCCATCGTGCAGGCTTTGCCTTTTGATGTGGCCGAGCATGGTGAGTTATTGGACGCGGGTGCTTTGTATGTGCCGCCAGCGCATCTCAAAGCCTTGCGGCTGGAGTGCAGCCTGGTGGTGGGTGCGCGTGGGGTGGGCAAGTCGTTCTGGACCCAGGCATTGGCTTCGGCAGACTTGCGCAGCATGCTGGGCCAGTCGATCCGCGAGCTGGATCGAACCGATGTGTACACGGGCTTTGCCGAGATGGGTGCGATTGCGCATTACCCCGATGCGGAGTCGTTTGCCCGACTGCTGGCAGAGGGGCACAGCGCGTTCAACGTCTGGCGTGCCGTGGTGCTGCGGTGGTTGGTCGAAGGGGGCGACGGTGGCCCGGACATTCCCCGCACACGCTGGGCCGATACCGTGGCCTGGGTGCGGGATCACCCTGAAGACGTGGCCTTGCTGATGCAGCAGGCTAGTCAGCGGCAGGTGGCCTGCAACCGTTGGGGGCTGATTGTGTTTGATGCCTTGGATCGCATCAGTGATGACTGGGGTACGTTAGACAACGTCGTGCGTGATTTGTTGAAAGTGGCGTTGTGGCTCAAGGCTTACCCCCGCCTGCAAGCCAAGATTTTCCTGCGCGAAGATCAGTTTCACCGCCCCGTCACGGATTTTCCCGATGCGTCCAAATTGCTGACCACCAAGGCGGATCTGACTTGGGCCACCCATGACTTGCATGGTTTGCTGTGGCAGCGTCTGATCAATGCACCCGGCATACATGGTGAGCATTTGCGCCATCAGTACCAGAAGGTACTGGGCACCTTGCCAATCTTGTCTGTCGCTGTCTGGCAGCTGCCCGAAGCCGTCAAACGCGACACGCCAGCGCAGCGGGCATTGTTCGAGGCGCTGGCCGGGCCGTGGATGGGGCGGGACAAGCGGCGGGGGGTGCCTTATGTGTGGTCGGTCAGCCACCTGGCTGATGGTCGTGGGCAGACCTCTCCACGTTCTTTTTTAGC
>CALMMY010000174.1 GCA_937868695.1 uncultured Comamonadaceae bacterium | reverse complement strand
GCCATGTCGTTCAGCCTGGCTGGCGGCAAGCTGAAGAATGTGAAGCTGGCCTACAACGGCCTGGCCCCGTCGCCCTGCCGTGCGCCGAAGCTTGAAGCCGTGCTGGAAGGCAAGGCCCCCGCCGATGTGAGCGCCGAGGCGCTGGAAGCCGCTATTTCTGCCAGC
This sequence comes from uncultured Comamonadaceae bacterium, assembly GCA_937868695.1. GTDB lineage: Bacteria > Pseudomonadota > Gammaproteobacteria > Burkholderiales > Burkholderiaceae_C > UBA2334. The sequence goes on along the minus strand of CALMMY010000174.1, from coordinate 5,246 downwards.
TTCACCGCTCGCGACGGCCTGCGTGCCACCTGGGCCTACCGCTCGCTGGTGGCCCGCAACCTGGTGCTTGAATTTGTGGAAGACGCGGCTGAAGCACAAGCGTCTTCTGTTGCCGCCTGAACCCTGACCCGCTGGAGAACCCCATGAACGCACCCACCCCCCTCCATGTGCTGGCCCAGGCAGGCGAGCAAGGCCAGGACATCATTCACGAATCGGCCACGCTGCACGTGACCGGCACAGCCACCTACACCGACGACATCCCCGAGCTGCGCGGCACGCTGTATGCGGCCCTGATCACCTCGCCCGTGGCCCATGGCGAGCTGCTGGGCGAGGGCATTGACCGCGAAGCCATCCTGCGCGAACACGGCGTGGTGGCGGTGTACACGGCCAAAGACATTCCCGGCGAAAACAACTGCGGCCCCATCATCCACGACGACCCGTTCCTGGCCGATGGCAAGGTCGAGTTTCTGGGCCAGGCCGTGGCCGTGGTGGTGGCGCGCGAAATGCTGTACGCCCGCGAAGCCGCCCACAAGGCCAAAGTGCTGGTGCGCGAGCTGCCCGCCATCCTGACCATTGAAGCGGCGATGGCCGCCAACAGCTTTGTCATGCCCGCCAAGGGCATCGTCCGGGGCGATGCCGCAGCTGCCATTGCGGCTGCACCCCACAAGGTCAAGGGCACCACCCGCACCGGCCAGCAAGAGCAGTTCTACCTGGAAGGCCAGATCACCTACGCCGTGCCACGCGAAGACGGGCAACTGACGCTGTACGTGTCCACCCAGCACCCCGATGGCAACCAGCGCGAAGCCGCTGCCGCATTGAACCTGACCACCAACGACGTGGAAGTGATCTGCCGCCGCATGGGCGGTGGCTTCGGTGGCAAAGAGGGCAACGCCAGCATCTTCAGCCAGAGCGCCGCGCTGGCTGCGTTCAAACTGCAAAAGCCGGTCAAGCTGCGCGTGAACCGCGACGACGACATGCGCATCACCGGCAAGCGGCACGACTTCCGCATCGACTACGAGGTGGGCTTTGACGACAACGGCCGCATTCTGGGCGCGGACATCACCCTGGCCTCGCGCTGTGGCTACAGCATCGACTACTCCGGCCCGGTGAACGACCGCGCCTGCCTGCACATCGACAACTGCTACCACATCCCCGCGCTCAAGCTGGTCAGCCACCGCTGCAAAACCAACACCCAGAGCGCCACAGCCTTCCGGGGCTTCGGTGGCCCGCAAGGCATGTTTGGCATTGAAACGGTGATCGAGCAGATTGCCAACACCCTGGGCAAAGACCCGCTGGAAGTGCGCCGCCTCAACCTGTACAAAGACCCGGCTGTGTCTGGCGACCCCGCCACCATGACCACCCAATACAACCAGCTGATTGAAGACTGGGTGGGCGACAAGGTGATTGACCAGGTGGCCGCCAGCGCCCGCTATGACCAGCGCCGCGCGGAAGTGGCCGCTTTCAACGCCGCCAACAAACGCCGCAAGCGCGGGCTGGCGCTGGTGCCGCTGAAGTTTGGCATCAGCTTCACCGCCACCATGCTGAACCAGGGCGGTGCGCTGCTCAACATCTACATGGACGGCTCGGTCAGCGTCAACCACGGCGGCACCGAAATGGGCCAGGGCCTGAACACCAAAATGGCCCAGGTGTGCGCCGATGGCCTGGGCATTCCGGTCAGCCGCGTGCGCGTGACCGGCACCGACACGCAAAAGGTGCCCAACGCCTCCGCCACCTCGGCCTCCAGCGGGGCCGACATCAACGGCGCAGCCATCATGAACGCCACTGCGCAGATGCGCGAGCGCCTGGCCCCGGTGGCCGCCCGCATGCTGGGTTGCGAAGCCAGTGATATTGAATTTGTAGCTGACCACGCAATTGATAAAAGCGCAACAGGCCAAAAAGAAGCCAAAAAAGTGGCCTGGCCCGCCCTGGCCAAGCAAGCCTGGTTGGACCGCGTGGGCCTGTCGGTCACGGGCTTTTACATGACCCCCGAAATCAAGTACGACTTCGCCACCCTCAATGGCAAGGCGTTTTACTACTACTGCTATGGCGCGTCAGTCAGCGAGGTGGAGATTGACACCCGCACCGGCGAGTATTGGGTCAAGGCCGTGGACATCGTCCAGGACGTGGGCCAGAGCATCAACCCCGCCATCGACAAGGGCCAGGTCGAAGGGGCCTACATCCAGGGCATGGGCTGGCTGACGATGGAAGAGTGCATCTGGGACAAAAAAGGCAAGCTGCTGACCCACGGCCCCAGCACCTACAAAATCCCGGTGGCAGGCGACGTACCCGAGCACTTCAACGTTGCGCTGTTTGCCAACCAGAACACCCGCCCCACGCCCTTCCGCAGCAAAGCCACCGGCGAGCCACCGCTGATGCTGGCCCTGTCCACCTTCTTTGCACTGCGCGACGCGGTCAGCGCCACGGCCAACCACGCACAAGTGGTCCACATGGACGCACCGGCCACGCCCGAGCGCATTTTGCTGGCGTGCGAGGCGCTGAAGTGAAGCGCGGCTGATCCGTTTCAGCGCCAGTGCCAAAGAAAAAGCCCGGCTGTGACCGGGCTTTTTGATGCCAGCAGAAAAGTGGTGCTGAATCAGCAGGTGGCTTTGTTGACAGGTTTTTTGCAGTCGCTGCTGGCTACGCGAATGACAGGCTTGCCCGATTTGGCCGGAGCCACTTCGCTCAGCTGGCCTTCGGTCAGGGTGTCCAGCTGGAAGTTACCCGAGCGATCCCACAGCCAGGTGTCGGTGTAGGTGACCTGGCCCAGGTTGACTGCGGCAGGGTAGGGGGCAGCCTTGCGGACGGTGCGTTCGATTTCGGCCACCACTTCGGGGGCGTGGTTGGGCGCACGCATCCAGTTCAGCTGAACCACGTTGCCCATCTGATCCAGTTGAACCTGGAGCACGCCCACTGCGTACAGCAGGGGAGGCAGGCGGCCTTTGTAGATGCGGTGGGCGTTGGCGTTGTACAGGTGGGCGGCGGCATCGCGGCGGTAGTCTTTGGGGGTTCTGGCCTGTGACTTTGCCACGGGCTCGGCAGCCACCGGAGGCGGCAGTTCGGCCAGCGGTGGGGGTGTGGGTGTCTGGGGTGTGGGAATGGCGGGCGCAGACGGAGGCAGGGGAGCTGCGCATCCGGCCAGGAAAGCAGCAGCGGCGGCGCTCAGGGCCAGCCAATGCTGGCGCAGGGTACGGGGGGTGGATGCGGGTTCGGTTGACATGCAAATCCTTGGTGTGGGTACGGACCTGGCCCTGCCCGTTGTGTGCCTTGGCACGGGGCTTGGGCGCGAAAGCATGGTGTGTGCTTAACTTGGAATTGTCGCACCGCAGAGCTGGGTACGTCATTGATGGAAGTTGACCTGTGACTGATTTAACTGATTTAACCGTTTTTCTGGCCCGTTTGTCGCATGAGCGGGCTGTGTTGGTGCAGGTGGTGCGGGTGCAGGGCTCCGGCCCGCGCGAGCCGGGTGCCTGGATGGCCGTGTTCGGGGACGGACAGGTGGGCACCATCGGTGGCGGCCACCTGGAGTGGCAGGCGGCTACCCATGCCCGAGCCGCCCTGGCGGGAGCGCCTTTGCAGGCCCAGCAACGGCATGCGCTGGGCCCCAGTCTGGGGCAGTGCTGCGGTGGGGTGGTGCATCTGGCCTTGCAGGCCGTGTCGGCCACCGATGCCCCGGCACTGCGCACCCGGCTCACGCAGCGGCATGTGCCGCTGGCGCTGTTTGGCGGCGGCCATGTGGGGCAGGCCCTGGTGCGGGCGCTGGCCCCGCTGCCGTTTGCCCTCACCTGGGTGGACAGCCGCGACGAGATCTTTCCGGCCCAGGTGCCGCCCCAGGTGCAGTGCGAGCATTCCCAGCCGGTGCAACTGGCGGTGCGCGACCTGGCCCCTGGCAGCGCGGTGCTGATCATGAGCTTCAGCCATGCCGAAGATCTGGATGTGCTGGCCGAGTGCCTGTTGCGCCAGCGCCGGGCCGCCGATCTGCGCTGGATCGGGCTGATCGGTAGCAAGAGCAAGTGGGCGAGTTTTCAGCACCGGCTGCGGGCGCGTGGGTTTGCCGAAGCCGAATGGGCCAATGTGGCCTGCCCGATTGGCCTGCCCGGCATCCAGGGCAAACAGCCTGCGGTGATCGCAGCCTCGGTGGCGGCACAGTTATTGCAGGTTTTTGAACTCTGAAGCCGGGGCGGCGGGTTGCACAGCGGCCCGCGTGGTTGCCTTGGGCTGCAAAAACTGTATACACTTTAACCCGGTCGCAGCGGTGCAAGCGGTCAGGCCCTGTGCCTGCCAGGTTCGCGACCACACATCTGCTCACAGCGCCCGCAGTGGTGGGCAGGTTGGAGAAACCGTCATGGAAACCTATTTGCTTGACTGGGCCAACCTGCTGTTGCGCTGGTTGCATGTGATCACCGCCATTGCCTGGATAGGCTCGTCGTTTTACTTTGTCTTTCTGGACAACAACCTCATCCGGCCCACCTCGCCCGACCTGCTCGAAAAAGGCGTGGACGGGGCCATCTGGGCCGTGCATGGCGGCGGGTTCTACAACCCGCAGAAGTACATGGTGGCCCCCAAAAAAATCCACACCCACCTGCACTGGTTCTACTGGGAGAGCTATTCCACCTGGCTGTCGGGGTTCAGCCTGTTTGTGGTGCTGTATGTGTGGAATGCGGGCACCTACCTCATCGACAAATCGGTGATGGACTGGGCTCCCGCTACCGCCGTGGGGGCGGCGCTGGCGTTTCTGGTGGCGTTCTGGCTGCTGTACGACGGCATCTGCCGTGTGTTCGGGTTTCGCAAGCACGGCGATGCCATTGTGGGCGGGCTGGTGCTGGTGGTGATTGCCCTGGCCTGCTGGCTGGCCACCGAGCTGTTTGCCGGGCGGGCCGCCTTTTTGCTGGTGGGCGCGATGATTGCCACGGCCATGAGTGCCAACGTGTTTTTCTGGATCATCCCTGGCCAGCGCAAGGTGGTGGCGGCCATGACGGCTGAAGTCAAGGTGGACCCGGCCTCGCTGGCCATCCACGGCAAGCGGGGCAAGCAGCGCAGCGTCCACAACACCTATTTCACGCTGCCCGTGATTTTTGCCATGCTGAGCAACCACTACAGCTTTCTGTACACGCACGCGCACAACTGGCTCATCCTGCTGGTGATGATGGTGGCCGGTGCGGCCATCCGCCAGTATTTCGTGATGCGCCACGGTTACAAGCTGGGCCGCAACCGCAACCCCTTGCCTTACGCCGTGGTGGGCGGGGTGC
>CALMMY010000173.1 GCA_937868695.1 uncultured Comamonadaceae bacterium | reverse complement strand
GGGTCGCCCATCAGGGTGCGGCACAGGGTCAGCATCTGCTGCTCGCCGCCTGACATCACGCCCGCCTCGGTGTGCTCGCGCTCTTTCAGGCGCGGAAACATGGCGTACATGTCGTCAAAGCTCCAGCGGCTGCCTTTGCCGTTGCCTTTCTGGCCCAGCAGCAGGTTCTGGTGGACGGTGAGCTTGGGGAAGATGTCGCGGTTTTCGGGCACGTAGCCGATGCCGAGGTGGGCCACCTCGAAAGGCTTTTTGCCCTGGATGTCCTGGCCTTTCCAGCGGATGCTGCCCTGGCAGTCCACCAGGCCCATGATGGCCTTGGCCGTGGTGGAGCGCCCGGAGCCGTTGCGCCCCAGCAAGGCCACGATTTCGCTTTGGCCCACTTGCAGGTTCACGCCATGCAACACATGGCTTTTGCCGTAGTAGGCGTGGAGGTTGTTGATTTCAAGCATGGTGGTGGTGTCGCTCGGAAGTGTTCGTTCGGCGGCGGTCTGGGCGGGCCGGGTTCAGTCAGTGCCCGGCGGCCTGGGCTTCGGCCAGCACGGAGCCGAGGTAGGCCTCCTGCACGCGGGTGTTGGCCCGCACAGCTTCTGGTGCATCGAAGGCAATCACCTCGCCGTACACCACCACGGCAATCTTGTCGGCCAGGCCGAAGACCACGCCCATGTCGTGCTCGACGGTGAGCAGGGTTTTGCCCACGGTGACTTCGCGGATCAGCTCGATGAAGCGGCGGGTTTCGCTCTTGCTCATGCCGGCGGTGGGCTCGTCGAGCAAGATGACATCGGCCCCGCCTGCGATGGTGATGCCAATTTCCAGCGCACGCTGTTCGGCGTAGGTGAGGTTCATGGCCAGGATGTCGCGCTTTTTGTGCAGGTGGATGCGGTCCATCAGCTCTTCGGCCCGGTCATTGGCATCATCCAGATCGGCCAGAAATTTCCAGAAGCTGTACTTGTAGCCCAGGCTCCAGAGCACGCCGCAGCGCAGGTTCTCAAACACGCTGAGCTTGGGAAAGATGTTGGTGATCTGGAAGCTGCGGCTGAGGCCCAGGCGGTTGATCTCGAACGGTTTTTTGCCGTTGATGCGGTGGCCGTTGAGGATCACATCGCCGCTGGTGGGCTCGAAGCGGCCGCTGATGAGGTTGAACAGCGTGGACTTGCCCGCGCCGTTGGGGCCGATGATGGCCACCCGCTCGCCGGGGCGCACGGCCAAATCCACACCCCGGATGATTTCGGTCTTGCCAAAACTTTTGCGCAGGTTTTTGAGTTCGAGTGCGTAGGCAGATTGCATGCTTTTTGGGCCGCTTGCGCTGGATGGGTTGGGTTGGTCAGCCGTTGATTTCACAGAGCCTCCCGACGTTTGATTTCTTTCTCGATATCGACCTGGATGTCACTCCAGTCGCGCAGAAACTGACGGCGGGTCAGCTCAAACAGACCCAACCCGGTGACCAGCACAAAGAAGGCCTCAAACCAGCTGCTGAAGCTTTTGGCATTCAGCATCACGCCCATGAAGCGCAATTCATTGCCCAATGCGGCATTGAGTTGCAGGTGATAGACCATTTCAATCATGGCCCCGGCCCCGGCCAGGATGATGAAGGCGGTGCCAAACAACCCGAGGTAGGCCACCCAGATGCGGCGCAGCATGCCGAATGAAGCCACACGCAAATTCATCATCAGCAGGCTGGCCACACCACCTGGCGCGTACATCACCATGAACAGGAAGATGAGGCCCAGGTACAGCAGCCAGGCTTTGGTCAGCTCGGACAGCAGCACAAACGCCAGCACCATCAGAATGCCGCCCAGAATGGGGCCGAAGAAGAACGTGGCCCCGCCCAGAAAGGTGAACAGCAGGTAGGCCCCGGAGCGGTGGGCACTGACCACTTCGGCGGTGACAATCTCAAAGTTGAGTGCCGACAGCCCGCCGCTGATGCCGGCAAAAAAACCGGCAATGATGAACGCGATGTAGCGCACCACCTGGGTGTTGTAGCCCACAAATTCGACGCGCTCGGGGTTGTCGCGCACGGCATTGAGCATGCGGCCCAACGGCGTGCGGGTGAACGCAAACATCAGTGCGGTGCTGACCAGCGTATAGAACGCAATCAGGTAATACAGCTGAATCTGTGGCCCGTAGGTGATGCCCAATGGGCTGGAGCCTGTGACACGGTCACCTGAAATACCCCCTTCGCCACCGAAAAAATCGGGGAACATCAGCGCCATCGCCCACACCAGCTCACCCACGCCCAGAGTGATCATGGCAAACGGGGTGGCGGCTTTTTTGGTGGTCACCCAGCCCAGCACCACGGCAAACAGGGCCGCCGCCAACCCGCCCACAATGGGAATGAGGCTGACAGGCAGGCTCCATTGGCCACCGCTGACCAAGTTGAGCGTGTGGATGGCCAGAAACGAGCCCATGCCGGTGTACACCGCATGACCGAAACTGAGCATGCCGCCCTGCCCCAGCAACATGTTGTAGCTGAGGCACACGATGATGGCGATGCCCATTTGCGACAGCATGGTGTGCGACAGGCTGCTGGTAAACAGCTTGGGAGCCACCACCATCAACAGGGCAAACAGGCCCCAGATGATCCAGCGGCCCACGTTCCAGGGCTTGAATTCGTAGTGTGTTTTGGACATGTCAGCCTTCCCGTGTACCCAGCAGACCACGAGGCCTGAATATCAGCATCAGCACCAGCAACAGGTAAGGCAGGATGGGGGCCACCTGGCTGACCTTGAGTTTCCACAGCACATAGCCAGGGGTGGAGGCGCTGATGGCGGCCCCCATCTGGTTGAGCACGCTCATGATCGACACATCCACAGCCACGGCAAATGTCTGCAACACGCCAATGAGCAATGAGGCCAGGAATGCCCCGGCCAGCGAGCCCATGCCCCCCACCACCACCACCACAAAAATGATGGAGCCCACCGTGGCCGCCATGCCCGGCTCGGTGACGAACGCATTGCCGCCGATCACGCCCGCCAGCCCGGCCAGCGCAGCCCCACCACCGAACACCAACATGAACACGCGCGGCACGTTGTGGCCCAGGGCCTCCACCGTCTCGGGGTGGGTGAGTGCGGCCTGGATCACCAGACCGATGCGGGTTTTGGTCAGTAACAGGCCAATGGCCAGCAGCATGAGCAGGGCCACCCCCATCATGAAGCCCCGGTACAGGGGAAACTGCGTGCCATACAGGGTAAACAGCGGGCCGCTGAGTTCGTCGGGCACGCGGTAATCCACCGAGCTGCGGCCCCAGATCAGCTGAACCAGCTCCAGAATGATGTAGCTCAGGCCGAAGGTGATGAGCAACTCGGGCACATGGCCAAAGTGATGCACCCGGCGCAGCGCATATTTTTCAAACAAGGCACCCAGCACACCCACCAGCAGCGGGGCCAGCACCAGAGCGGGCCAGAAGCCCACCCACAGGGTGATGGTGTAAGCCAGGTAGGCACCCAGCATGTAGAAGCTGGCGTGGGCGAAGTTGAGCACGCCCATCATGCTGAAAATCAGCGTGAGGCCCGAGCTGAGCATGAACAGCAGCAAGCCGTAGCTCACGCCGTTGAGCAGGGAGATGGTGAAAAATTCCATGGATTTGCCGGTGTTCAGGTCATAAAAAAGCCCGCCCCTGGCGCACAGGCATTCCGGCAGGGAATGCACAGCGGACAAGGAACGGGCCTGGCTGATCAGACCCCGCCGCCAACTGGGATGTGGCGGTGGCTTGGGCGGTCAGGGCCGCTTCATGTCGCAGCTGGTGGGTGTGCTGGCCACGTAAGCCTCAATGTATTTCACAGGCGCAAAGGTGTAGCCCGTGTTTTCGACACTGTATTTGTTCTTGGCATCCACTTTTTGCCACTTGGAAATCCACACGCCTTGCTGCATCTGGTGGTCGGTCTTGCGCATGGTGCTGTCGCCGTTGAAGCCCTTGAAGTTGAGGCCGCTCATCACCGGAGCCACCTTGGCCGGTTCGGTGCTCTTGGCCTTGGCCATCGCCTCGCCCAGCATCACCACGCCGTTGTAGGTGGCGTAGCTGTAGTAGTCGTCGTTGAATTTTTTCTTGAAATCGGCGCTGAGCTGGCCGAGTTCACCGTCGTAGTTGCTGTGGTTGTAGGCAATCTGGTACACCTCGCTGTCGCCGCCCTGTGCCAGTGCAGTGGGGGTGCCGGTCACGCCGGGGTAATAGGCGTACATGGGGATTTTCAGGCCCGCGTCGTTCAGAGCCTTGACGAACAGGGTCAGGTCAGCGCCCCAGTTGCCGGTGACGATGGCATTGGCCCCCGACTGCTTGATTTTGGCCACATAGGGCGAGAAATCCTTTACCTGACCCAGCGGATGCAGGTCTTCACCGGCAATCTTCACATCGGGGCGCTTGCGGGCCAGCCCTTCCTTGAAGTAGTTGGCTACTTGCTGGCCGTGGGCGTAGTTCTGGTTCAGCAGGTACACGCTGGTGACCTTGGGCTGGTCTTTGATGAAGCTGGTGAGGGCTTCCATCTTCATGGAGGTGTCGGCATCAAGGCGGAAGTGCCAGAAGCTGCAACGCTCGTTGGTGAGGGCGGGATCGACCGCAGCGTAGTTCAGGAAGATGACTTCTTTGCCTGGGTTGCGGGCGTTGTGTTTGGTGACGGCATCGGAGATGGCTGCGGCGGCTCCAGAGCCGTTGCCCTGTGTCACGTAGCGAAATCCCTGGTCAATGGCGGCTTTGAGTGCATTCAGGCTTTCCTGTGGGGAACCTTTGTTGTCAAACCCCACCACCTCGAACTTCACACCTGCCGGGTTTTTGGCACCGCTTTTTGCATCGGCCACAAACTGCCAGCTTTTCAGCTGGTTTTGCCCCACGTTGGCAAACGGGCCAGACAGGGGGTCAATGAAAGCGATCTTGACCGTCTCGCCCTTCTGGGCCAATGCACCAAACGATGCCACCAGCATGGATGCCGCTACCACTTGCTTGACCGTGAATTTCATCATGTTGTCTCCTTGTGTTGAACGAACCAGAACCCGTCATCGAATTACATTCAGCTTACAGGCAGAGGGAACAGCCAGCGTCAGGGAATGCCCTTAGCCACTATCGCTCAGGTGACTGCCCTCTGTACAACCAGGTCGGCACAGAGGGCAAAGGGCCGTCACAGAGTGGGCAATCTGTAATCTTTGAGCTGTTCGCGCAGAGATACTTTTTGCATCTTGCCCGTGGCTCCCAGCGGGATGGCGGGCACAAACACCACGTCATCGGGAATCTGCCATTTGGCGATACGTCCTTCGTAAAAAGCCAGCAGGTCTTCGCGGCTGACATCCTGGCCGGGTTTGAGGGCCACCACCACAATGGGCCGCTCGTCCCACTTGGGATGGGGCATGCCGATGCAGGCTGCCATCGCCACGGCGGGATGGGCCATGGCGATGTTTTCCACGTCGATGGAGCTGATCCATTCGCC
>CALMMY010000172.1 GCA_937868695.1 uncultured Comamonadaceae bacterium | reverse complement strand
TCAGGGATTGCAGCGGTCGCAGCGGGCGGGGTCGGCCTTGGTGCCGGGGGTGACGCGCTTGTCTTCTGTGTGGGTGCAGCGCACGCAGGCCCAGCGTTCGCCCAGGCGCTCTCGGGTGGGGGAGCCGCAAGCAGCGCAGGGCAGGCCCTGGATAGCCGACACGGGCCAGAAGCCGGGGGCCGCACACTGCGGGCAGGCCGACTGCCAGCGGCGTGCCAGATCGAGCCCGGCCTGCACGATCAGCCCCTGGCGGCTGGGGTTGGCCATTGCACGCAGATCGCTCTCCAGCCACACCACGCCCTGGTCGGATTGGGCCTGGGCCGCGTCGAATGCGGCACGCAGCGCGGGCCAGCTGTTCACCCCTTTGATGGCGCGGGGGTCGTTGTCACCGTTGGGCCGCACCACCAGCCAGTGCTGGGGAAAGCCAGCGTCTTGCGCCAGCCGCTCGGCACTGCGCCAGTCGCTGGCGTGGCCGGTCTGGTTGCAGGCGGGCCCCTGGGCCATGCCGACCACCTCCACACCCAGCACATCGTCCACCGCCACCAGCAGCTCCACGTTCCAGGGAAACAGGCCGCTGAGCGGATCGGGCATGAAGGCACCCTCGCTGGCCAGCCCGCGCTGGCAGCCCGCCAGGGCCATGCCGGTACGGGCCTTGGTGCGGGCGGCCTCCAGCTGGCTGCCGGGGCGGTCCACCTCGCGGGTGAAGGTGCCCAGGGTGTCGGTGTCAAAGCCATCCACCCGCTCCACGGCCCAGCCCAGTGACTGACCCAGCAGCGGGGCCAGCAGGCTCTCTTTGCCGTGCTGGGTCAGCAGCACCACGCGGTGGGCTGGTTCCTGGGCCACACCGCCCAGCGTGCTGCGTGTCATGTCTGCCCCTCGCTCAAGTTGCCGAATCCGGCACTGCCCGGCCCCGCCTGCGCCGCAGGCTCACCAGCAGGGTGATGACGGTGATGGGCACCACAAAGACCAGCATCACGTTGCTGAACACGGGCAGGGCCGCGTGCTGCTGTGCGGCCAGAATCAGGTAGCCCACATAGGCCACGTAATACCCGGTGAACACACCACCCTCCCAGCGGGCAATCTCGCCGCCGGTCAAAAACACGGGCAGGCAGGCCAGGGCCACGGCCAGCATCACCCACATGTCGAAAGCCAGCACAGAAGGGGCCACCACCAGGCCACCGCTGCCCGCCACCAGGCCCGACAAACCCAGGCAACCCAGGATGTTGAAGGTGTTGCTGCCCACCACGTTGCCCACGGCCATGTCGCGCTCGCCCTTGATGGCGGCGGTGATGGAGGTGGCTACCTCGGGCATGGAGGTACCCGCCGCCACGATGGTCAGGGCAATCACCACATCGCTCACCCCCAGCGCCTTGGCAAAGGCGATGGCGGCGGTCACCAGCCAGTCGGAGCCCAGCACCAGCAAGGCCAGTCCGGCCACGATCAGGGCCAGTTGGGCTGGCAGCTTGGCATCCCAGTCGGTGGGGGCGGGCGGGGTCAGTTCATCGTCCAGCGGCGGCTGTGCATCGGCTCCCTGTGCCGCATTGGCCCGGCGCGACTGCACCACCAGAAACGTGGTGTACGCCACCAGAATGGCCAGCAGCAACCCGCCCTCCCAGACCTGTATGCGCCCGTCCAGCGCCAGCAGGGCCATCAGCACCGATACGCCGATCATGATGGGCACCTCCTGGCAGATGAGCTGGCGGTTGACCACCAGCGGCACGATGAGGGCGCTGATGCCCAGAATGAACAGCACGTTGAAAATGTTGCTGCCCACCACATTGCCCACCGCCATGTCGGCCTTGCCCGCCAGCACGGCGGACACCGACACCCCCACCTCTGGCGCGCTGGTGCCAAAGGCCACGATGGTCAAGCCCACCACCAGGGGCGAGATACCAAACGACAGGGCCAGCTTGCCCGCCCCGCGCACCAGCAGGTTGGCCCCGAACACCAGTGCGGCCAGGCCAGCCACAAATAAAAAGAAATTGAACATGGTGATTCAGACAATTGACTCGGCAACATTGCCACAACAACCAGCATAGCCCGTCTTTGTTCAGGCAAAACCGAAGAGTGCCGTGACCCTTTTGGATGAATGCCCACCCGGCGGGCCCAGATGGGGCCTGTCCACCGCCTACCCTGCGGCCAGCTGCCCCGCTGCCAGCCCCATTGCAAAGGCTTCTTCCAGCACCGAGTAGCCCGCCCAGTCGCTGTGGGCAAACTGCATGCGGTTTGCATTCGATGGCCGGTTGTGCAGGATGGCTTGGTGCAAAGGCACGAGTCGGCTCAGCAAACCTGGCGTGGGCATGGCCATCGCGTGGCCGTAGCGGGCGACGCTGGCCTGGGTGAGGCGGCTGGCCAGCTCGGGGTGGGCCGGGGCCAGCTCGGTCACCGCTGCCTGCACCCAGTGCTGCCACGGCTGGGCCAGCAATTGGGCGCGGCCAGCGGGCACCTCGCCCAGGGCGCGGTAGTGGGTCAGCACGGTGGGTGTACCGGGCGCGGTGTGCAGCGCCTGGTGGGTGGCATCCACATAGCCCAGCCCGGCGGTGCCGTACACCACGCTGTCCCAAGCGGGAGCGGCACCGCCCCGGTCGGCCAGCGGGCGGCTGAGGTGCAGGTTGGTCACCACCCACGGGGCGTAGCGCAGGTGGCTGGCGGCAGCCTGCAAGGCGGGCGGCGGGTTGACGACCACGCGGGCCGCCACAAAAACCGGCAGGGCCACGATGCAGCGTTGCGCCAGCCAGCGTTGCGGCTGGCCGCTGCGGATGTCCAGCGCCAGCACCTCCACGCCGTGGCGGGTGGCTTCGATGCGCTGCACCACGCAGCCGGTGTGCAGGCGATCGCCCAGCGGCTGGGCCATGCGCCGGGTGAGCCAGGCATTGCCCTCGGGCCAGGTGAGCACGGACTCGAAGCCTTCGCCCCCATCGGTCGCCTCGCCCCCCGCCCCCGGTGCAGACGCATCCGCCGGGGCATCGCCCGGCACATGGAAGCCGTGGCGGCCCGCAAAGTAATGCACCCCCGCCCAGGCCGACACGGTGGCGATGCCCGCGCCGTAGTCGTCGCGGCAGCAGTAGTCCAG
>CALMMY010000171.1 GCA_937868695.1 uncultured Comamonadaceae bacterium | reverse complement strand
GGCCCCCACCCTCCCCAGCACGCCACGTCAGCACGGCATGGCTCGCCACCGCACACGTCAGCAGAGAAGCAGCACGCCACCACCAAAACCAGTCAAGAAACGGCACGCCACCACACACGCCAGGCGAGAAACAGCAGCCCCCAACGACAGCCGCAAAACACTTGCCTGGTCAAAAAGCGAATGGCTGACAATCCACGCCCATGAAAACCGGTGTTGCCCACGCAGAAAACTTCCCCGTCGCCTCCTGGCTGTGCCCCGCCCACCTGCGGCCAGTGATTGCCGCGATCTACTGGTTTGCACGCACAGCCGACGACATTGCCGATGAAGGCGATGCACACCATAGCCAACGCCTGGCCGATCTGGCCGCCTACCGCGATCAATTGCACCTGGCCACCCAGGCCGCCAGCGCAGCAACAGATACAGCGGTCACCGCAGCCTGCGCCAGACTGCACCCGCGCTGGCAAGCCGTGTTTGCACCTCTGGCCCTGCACATCCACGCCCACCACTTGCCCGTTCAGCTTCTGCACGACCTGCTGAGTGCGTTTGAACAGGATGTGCAGCGCACCGCAAGCGGCCAGCACTACGCGCACCACAGCGAACTGCTGGACTACTGCCGCCTGTCTGCCAACCCGGTGGGCCGTCTGCTGCTGCACCTGTACGGCGTGACCGATGCACCGCGCCTCATTGAAAGCGACCACATCTGCTCGGCCCTGCAACTCATCAATTTCTGGCAAGACCTGAGTGTGGACTTGCCCCGCCAGCGCCACTACCTGCCGCTGGATGTGCTGACTTCGCACGGCCTGACGCACGCCGACTTCGCCCCATCTGCCCTGCCTGGCAGTCAACAGACGCACCACGCAGAAATGAGCGATCCACTGGCCCGAAAAAAATCAGCCTGTGTGTCACAACTGATTGACACAGCCAGCGCCATGATGCGCCAAGGCTCCAAGCTACCGCTGTTCATTCCAGGGCGGGCAGGTTGGGAGTTGCGACTGGTGGTGCAAGGTGGACTGCGCATCGCCAACAAAATCCAACGCATGCACGGTAGGACGTGGGCACAGCGCCCCACCCTCGGCGCGGCCGATGTGCCGGTGCTGCTGTGGCGGGCCTGGCGCATGGGTTGACAGGAACCAGACCGCCCTCCGTCGCATCTGAAACCACTCCACCCATCCCCGGTGGCTACACTCTCGCTCCATTTCAGCGCCGATTTTGCTGGCTCTGCTTTCACTGCCTGCGCCACCTTGCCAGCTGCTGTCTGACCCGCACCGCCCGCACCCTATGACCCCTCAAGATTACGTTCAGCAAAAAGCCGCCGCCTCGGGCAGCAGTTTTTATTACGCTTTTTTGTTTTTGCCGCCGCAACGTCGGGCGGCCATCACCGCGTTCTATGCCTTTTGCCGCGAAGTGGACGATGTGGTCGATGAAGTGCATGACCCCGCCGTGGCCTCGCAAAAACTGGCATGGTGGCACGGCGAAGTGGCCAATGCCTATGCTGGCCACCCCACCCACCCGGTCATGCAGGCGCTGATGCCGCACGCACAGCCGTTCAACATCCAGGCCAAACAGTTGCAAGCCGTCATTCAGGGCTGCCAGATGGATCTGGAACAAACCCGCTACCTCGACTACGCCGGACTGCAACGCTACTGCCACCTGGTGGCCGGCGTGGTGGGCGAAGTGTCGGCCAGCATCTTCGGCCAGACCGATCCGGCCACCACCGCCTATGCACACACACTGGGCCAGGCATTCCAGCTCACCAACATCATCCGCGACGTGGGCGAAGACGCGCTGCGTGGCCGCATTTACCTGCCCGTGAATGAGCTGCAACAGTTTGACGTGAAGGCCCATGAAATCCTCAAGCGCACCCACTCCGACCGGTTTGTGGCACTGATGCGTTTTCAGGCTGCGCGGGCCCATGCCCTGTACGACCAGGCCCTGGCCCTGCTGCCCGCCGCCGACCGCCGCGCCCAGAAGCCCGGTCTGATGATGGCCAGCATCTACCGCACCCTGCTGCGCGAAATCGAGGCCGACCAGTTCCCGGTGCTGGATCACCGCGTCTCCCTGACCCCGCTGCGCAAACTCTGGCTTGCCTGGAAAGTGCAGGCACTGGGCAGGCTGTGAATGCCCGCCACCACTGAACCATCCATTCGGAGCGAACGCCCCGCGCAAGCCACGGCGTTGCGCCGGGTAGCCGTGGTCGGCGGTGGCTGGGCCGGGCTGGCCGCCGCAGTGCGGGCTGCGCACGATGGCCACCATGTCACGGTGTTTGAAGCCAGCCGCACCTGGGGAGGCCGTGCCCGCACCGTCACGCTGCGCCACCCCACCGAACTGACACTGGACAACGGCCAGCACATCCTCATCGGGGCCTACACCGAGACCCTGCGGCTGATGCAACTGGTGGGCGTGGACACCGAGGCGGTTTTCGTGCGCAGACCATTGCGCATGACCTACCCCGATGGCACCGGGTTGGCGCTCCCCGATTGGCCCGCCCCGCTGGACGTGCTGGCAGGCGTGCTGGGTACACGTGGCTGGCGCTGGACGGACAAACTGGCCCTGCTGGCCACCGCCGCCCGCTGGCAAGCCACCGGATTCACCTGCTCTCCCCACACCACCGTGGCCGGGCTGTGCGCACACCTGCCCCAGCGCCTGCAACAGGAATTCATCGCCCCCTTGTGCATTTCTGCACTCAACACACCGGCAGACCGCGCCAGCGGCCAGGTGTTTCTACGGGTGCTGAAAGATGCCATGTTTGGCGCAGCCAAAGGCTCCAACCTGCTGCTGCCACGCGTTCCACTGGGCGCACTCTGGCCGGATGCGGCAGTGAGCTGGCTGCAACAGCGCCCCCAGCCAGCAGACCTGAGGTTGGGTGTGCGCGTCACATCCTTGCAGCCTGCCGCAGCGGAGATGCCGGAACATCAAAACCATTCGGGCAGCGGACTGCCGTCGATAACACCCCATCCATCAGCAGCCCACTCTGTGGGCCCACAATGGGCTGTGAATGGCGAGGTGTTTGATCATGTCGTGTTGGCAAACTCAGCCTCAAAACAGACTTCTGAGTTGATTCAACAGGCGCTGGCTGCCAGCCATGAATCAGGCGGCCATCAAAACGGCCTGACGAACACCGATGCAATGGCATTTGAAGCGATTGCCACTGTGTACGCCTGGGCTGGGCAACGAAGTGAGGCCAGCACCCAAACGAGTACGGACACGCACAGTCGCCTCCTTGATCGGATTGAGCAGATGCAGGGGGTCACGCACACCCTGCCCCACCCGATGCTGGCGCTGCGCCACAGCGCACGGCATCCGGCCCAGTTTGTTTTTGACCGTGGGCAGCTGGGTGGTCCGGCAGGCCTGCTGGCCTTCGTCATCAGCGCAAGCGGCACAGAAACGAACCCCATCGCGGATGCGGTGCAACAACAAGCCCTGACGCAACTCGGTTTGCACATCGAAGTCATTCAGACCATTGTGGAAAAACGAGCCACCTTTGCCTGCACCCCGGCTCTGGTGCGCCCGCCCATGCAACTTGCACCCGGCCTCACCGCAGCAGGTGACCACATTCAAGGCCCCTACCCCGCGACGCTGGAGGGAGCCATGCGCAGCGGCTGGTCTGCCGGTGAGGTGAAGTAAGCAACGTAACCACTTTCCACGAGACGCAGAAAGATGGCTGCGGAAAATAAAAAAGCGCCTCGAAAGGCGCTTTTTTATTGGCTTATTGGCGGAGTGAGAGGGATTCGAACCCTCGATGAGGCTCTACACCCCATACTCCCTTAGCAGGGGAGCACCTTCGGCCACTCGGTCATCACTCCGTAAACCATTATTATGCCTCAAACTTGAGCCATTCTCTGAAGTAGAAGCGATCAAAAATACAGGGAAGAGAGCTGAAGTGCGTTCCCGGCACAGTTCACGGCAGCTTGATGCAGCGTCCACGCCGCCCATCAACCCTGCATGAACATCAGGACATTGCCCTGGCGTTGCACCCAACCGCTGCCTACACGCAAGTGGATGCGGTGACCTCGGGTGGTGGCCGCCGCAATTTGTTTGCGCAATTCGTCCAACTGGGCGGTGCTGGGTGCCCTGCCCGCTTCCTCTACCAGCCATTGACGCAGCAGATTGGCCTGCCTGGCCGCTGGCAAACTTTGCACTTGAGCCAGTTTGGGCGGCTGCCCCGCTGTCAACAAATCTTGCTGCGCCAAGGCTTGGAGCAACTGGTTGGCTTCTGCACAATGCCGGGCCGTGCGCCCCAACGCCTCCACCATCGACGGAAACGCGCGTGTCATCACGGGCATGAGATCGTGACGCAAACGGTTGCGGGTAAACCGGGTATCGGCATTGGTCGGGTCGTCAATGAATGCCAGCCCCTGCTCCGATACATACGCTCTGAGCAGAGATTGGCGAACACCCAGCCAGGGGCGGCCAAACACGATGTCGGCATGCTGACTCCTGTCGCCCATTGCAGCCAAACCGGCCACACCGGAGCCGCGTGACAAGGCCAGCAGCACCGTTTCGGCCTGGTCATCGGCATGCTGGGCCAGCCAAACCACTTGGGCCCCCAGCGCACGGGCACTGGCATCCAGGGCTGCATAGCGAGAGAGCCGAGCCTGCTCCTCCACGCTGTCGCCAGGCAGGCACCTCACCGCCACCCCTTGCACGGCAAGGGGGATGCCCCACGCACCACACACGCGGCGGCAGTGGGCTTCGAACTCACCCGCCAGTGCCTGCAATCCGTGGTTGACATGGATGGCGCACACGGCACCTGGCCACAGCGACGCAGCCTCATGCAGCAATGCAGTGGAATCCAGCCCGCCACTGAATGCGACAGCCAGCGGTTGGTCTGGTGTAGGCGGTTGCAATCCGTGCCTGCCGACCCAGGCCACCAATGCCGTGCGCAAAACGGTGGCGAAATCAGCGGGAGCGGCTGGCCTTGGGCTCGTTGCGTGAGTCGGCCTTGGTATCGGTGAAGCGGCCATAGCTGTTGAGGCGTGCGTAACGCCTGTCTTGCAGCTCATCGGGCTTGAGGTCAGCCAGCTGTCGCCAGGCATCGGTCAAGGCGCGCTTGAGGAAAGCGGCCATCTGCTTGTGATCGCGGTGTGCGCCGCCCACAGGCTCGTTCACAATTTTGTCCACCAGACCCAAGGCTTTCAGGCGGTGGGCGGTGATGCCGAGGGCATCGGCGGCATCCGACGCGCGTTCGCTGGTTTTCCAGAGAATGGAAGCACAGCCCTCGGGGCTGATGACGGAATACACCGAGTATTGCAGCATCAGCACCTGGTCGGCCACAGAAATGGCCAATGCACCGCCGGAGCCACCCTCGCCAATGATGGTGCTGATGATGGGCACTTCGAGCTGTGCCATTTCAAAAATGTTGCGCCCGATGGCCTCTGATTGGCCCCGCTCCTCCGCGTCAATGCCGGGATAGGCACCCGGAGTGTCCACAAAGGTGAACACTGGCAATTTGAATTTCTCTGCCAGCTTCATCAGCCGCAAGGCTTTGCGGTAGCCCTCGGGCTTGGTCATGCCAAAGTTGCGCACGGAGCGCTCTTTGGTATCGCGCCCTTTTTGCTGGCCAATCACCATGCAAGGCTGGCCATTGAATCGGGCCAATCCACCCACGATGCTCATGTCATCAGAGAAATGCCGGTCGCCGTGCAGCTCGACAAAATGGGTGAAAATTTCCCGCACGTAGTCCAGCGTATAGGGCCGGTCGGCGTGGCGGGCGATTTTGGTGATTTGCCACGGCGTGAGGTCGCTGTAGACATCTTTGGTCAGTTGCAAGCTTTTTTTGGCCAACTGCTCGATTTCAGCGGAGATATCCACCGCAGACTCGGTTTGCACATACCGCAACTCCTCTATTTTGGATTCCAGCTCTGCAATGGGCTGTTCAAAATCCAGGTAGGTTTTTTTGGCCAAAATGAAAACTCCTGACAAGATAAAGGGCAAAGCAGGCTGCTTTGCAGCACCCCAACACAGGGGGCAAACTTGGAATCCGACTCAATGGTTCACGGGCAGCGGCTCCAGTGAGCGCCAAATATACCAAGTGCCCACCGTGGCAAAAGGCGACCAGGCTGAAGCCAGTTCACGCGCCTCACTGCGGCTGACCGGCTCGCCCGAGTAATAAGTGCGGCTGATACCGTTGATCAGCCCCACATCATCGAGCGGCAACACATTGGGACGCATCAGGTGAAAAATGAGAAACATTTCGGCTGTCCAGCGCCCCACTCCCCGGATGGTCATCAACTCTTGGATGATGTCCTCGTCTGGCATGCCATGCCAGGCATCCACACTGAGTTGCCCGGCAGCAAACCGCTGTGACAAATCGGTCAGGTACTCCACTTTGCGTGTACTCAATCCCGCTTGCCGCATGTCCTCCGACTTGAGCTGCAACACAGCCTGCGGTGACACCGTACCAGTGAGCGCCTGAAACCGAGACCAAACCGACTCGGCTGCCTTGACTGAGATCTGCTGCCCCACCACGCTGCGTGCCAACGTGGTGAACGGATCGCCCCTGGACTGCAACACAGCCGCGCTGTGGGTCGCTATGAGTTTTTTCATCACCCTGTCTTTGCGCGACAGGTAACGACATGCCTCCGACCAATACGCAGGCTTGACGCTCAATGTTTGGGCAGTGGAGTCACTCACACACGTTCCCACTGTGTGCCTTGTGGCGAGTCTTTCAACAGCACGCCTTGCGCCAGCAACTGCTGTCGAATGGCATCGGCACGCGCAAAGTCACGCCCAAGCTTGGCTTCAACGCGCTCGGCGATCAGTTGGGCAATCTCTTCTTCTGCGATGCCTTTGCCTGCCTTCAGAAAATCAGAAGGGCTCTGCTGCAACAATCCCAGCACCCCGCCCAATGCCTTGAGTTCGGCGGCATGCGAGGCGCTTTTGGTTCGGTTGAGTTCGGCAGCCAGATCGAACAACACGGCAATGGCTTCCGGGGTGCCAAAGTCCTCATCCATTGCAGCCTTAAACCGCTGTGAATGCGGTTGCGACCAATCAAGAGGCGCATCGGGCACCTGGGGAAGCAGCGACAGCGCGGTGTACAGGCGCTTCAATGCTTGCCTTGCGTCATCCAGATGGGCATCGCTGTAATTCAATGCACTGCGATAGTGGGCACGGATGATAAAAAACCGCACCGTTTCGGCATCGTAACTGGCCAACACCTCGCGAATGGTGAAAAAGTTGTGCAGGCTTTTTGACATTTTTTCGTTGTCAACCCGAACAAAACCGTTGTGCATCCAGTAGTTGGCCAACGGCACACCGTGTGCGCCCTCGGACTGGGCGATTTCGTTTTCATGGTGCGGGAATTGGAGGTCGGCACCCCCGCCGTGAATATCAAAATGCTGCCCAAGCAGCTCGCAAGACATGGCCGAGCATTCAATGTGCCATCCAGGACGACCGGGGCCATACGTGCTGCCCCATTTGGCTTCGGCAGGCTCACTGTCTTTGGCGGCCTTCCAGAGCACAAAGTCCAGGGGATCCTGCTTGCTGTCAGCCACTGCCACGCGCTCCCCGGCACGCAATTCGTCCACACTTTTGCCACTGAGCTTTCCATAACCGGCAAAACCCCGCACGGCATAGTTCACATCGCCATCTGCGGTGCGGTAGGCCAATCCTTTGCCTTCAAGCTGGCCGATGATGGACAGCATCTGGGGAACATAGTCCATTGCACGGGGTTCGTGGGTAGGCCTGTCCACCCCCAGCGCATCGGCATCCACATGCAAAGCATCAATCATCCGGTCAGTCAACGAGCGGATGGTTTCTCCGTTTTCACTGGCACGGCGAATGATTTTGTCGTCAATGTCCGTGATGTTTCGCACATAAGTCACGGCATAGCCTGAAGCCTTGAACCAGCGTTGAACAACGTCAAACGCCAGCATCGAACGCGCATGTCCCAGATGACACAAATCATAGACCGTCATTCCGCACACATACATGCGCACATGTCCTGGTTGCAGGGGAACAAACGCCTCAATACGGCGTGACAGTGTGTTGTGGATGCGCAAACTCATGGAAGTGGCTGAAAAAGAGAAAGGGAAGCAAAGAAAGCTTGTGCAACAAGCCAGGCAGGCGATTTACACCCGCAATAAATGCACCTCACCCAATGCATGGGTACAGGATTTTCGGGCACCCAAGGGCCTGAAGTGCCTCAGCTACAATGAAGCAGTATATCTATCCGCGGCGGGCTTGTAGCCCATTCAGGCTGCCTCCAGCACCCGCTTAGGTGCTCCCACCATCCCTCGTTCTCCCCGCTCTGACATGTTTCAAATGATTCGCTTTTTTCGCGCACTTCCAAAGAAAAAGCACATGACATGGGGGGTGCTGGCTTGCGCCCTCTGGACATCAGCAGTGCATGCCGACGACTACAGCGAGGTCAACCGGCTGTTGAAAGCGGGCCAACCCGCTGAAGCGTTGAGCAAGGCGGATCAATATCTGAACAGCAAGCCTCGCGATCCACAGATGCGTTTTCTCAAAGGTGTGATCCTGGCTGAGACGGGTAAAACCAGCGAAGCCATTCAGACATTCGTCAAACTGACAGAAGACTACCCTGAACTGCCTGAGCCTTACAACAACTTGGCCGTGCTGTACGCCAGCCAAAGCCAGTTCGAGAAAGCGCGGGTGGCGCTGGAAATGGCCATTCGCACCAACCCCAGTTACGCCACCGCCCATGAAAACTTGGGCGATGTGTACGCCAAATTGGCCAGTCAGTCTTACAGCAAGGCCCTCCAACTCGATGGCTCCAACACTGGCGTGCCAACCAAGCTCGCCCTGATCCGGAATCTGTTTGCGCCCGATAGCCGCGCAATCAAAACCGCCACACAACCCACAGCAGCGGCACCGGCCCGCACCACACCAGCCAACCCCACAACTTCTGCCGCCCCAACGGTGCCCACAGTTGCCATCTCGGCAAGCGCACCGCCAGAGAAGTCGGCGCCCGCCACATCGGCAGAAGCACCTGAAATCACAGCCGCCATTCAGGCGTGGGCCAAGGCTTGGGCAGGCAAAGACATGAACGCGTACTTTGCGGCCTACAGCAGCCAATTCAAGCCCGCAGATGGCAAAACACGCAAGGCCTGGGAAACGGATCGGCAAGCACGCATTCTCAGCAAGAACAGTATTTCCGTTCAAGTTTCCGATGTCGAAGCACAAGTCAGCGGAAACAACGCCACAGCCTCATTCCGCCAAATCTACCGCGCCGGTAGCCTGGCCTCCAACAGCCGGAAAACACTGGAAATGGCACGGGAAAATGGGAAATGGCTCATCACGCGCGAATCAACAGGTGGCTGATGCCCTGTTCAGCCGTTATTTGAACTCCCCATTCCCCCTTGTGGCACACAAACATGGCTGGGCCATGTGCTGTCGGCCGCCGCTTCGTGATTGATACAAGTTGAAACGCAAGTATTTGTTGGGCACAGTCTCCGCACTGTTAACGGCAGTGATTCTGATTGCCGCCATACTGGGTAATCAGAGTCGGCACCAAGCGCGCATCATGGAGTCGGCAACAGCACCGAATGTCCCCAGCCAAGCGTCCGCCCCCTCCACCTCGGCAATTGGCTCTGCCATCAACCAACGTGAGCACCACCTTTCCGATACAGCGGCACTGACCATGCCCACAGAAAAAGCAACGGCTTCGCAATTGCTTCAACTGCCCCATATGCAACCGGGAAATGCCGAAACCCGGTTGATAGAAATTTTTGCCCTGGTCGAGCGGGCACAAATTTCGGAAGCGCTCGAAAAATCCAGCACCCTCATCCGCGATCACCCCAACTTCCACTTGGCACAATTGGTACATGGCGATCTGATGCGGCTGCGCTACCAACCCCATGCAGCCACCACACTTGGCAACGTCAGCCAAGAGCAGGAACAAGCCGCAGCCGCTCAACTGGCTGCTTTGCGCAAAGAAACCGCTCAACGGCTTGGTGCATTGCAAAACAGACCCCCTGAGGGCAGCATTCCAAGCCAATTTGTTGCACTGTCCGACTGGACGCGTCATGCAATTGCAATTGATGCCAGCCAGTCTCGGTTGTACTTGTTCGAGAACAAGCCCGTTCATGGGCATCCATCAGGTCAGGCCACACAACTGACGTTGATAGCGGATTTTTTCATTTCTGTTGGCAAGGCCGGAATCGGCAAGCTGCTTGAAGGTGACAACCGCACACCACTGGGTGTGTACTACATCACATCGGTGAAAGAACGCAAGACACTGCCCCCCTTCTATGGCGCAGGTGCCCTGCCCATCAACTATCCGAATGCCTTTGATGTGCGTTTTGGGCGAACGGGCAGCGGCATTTGGCTGCATGGCACCCCACCAGATCAATTTGTGCGTGCGACTTTGGCCTCCGAAGGCTGCGTGGTGCTTTCCAATCCGGACTTGCAAACCCTGCTCGATACGGTTACACCCCGCACCACACCCGTTGTCATCAGCGAACGGCTGCACTGGGTCAAACCAGATGTGCTGAGCAAAGACCACTTGGCCTTTGAAAACATGTTGAGCAATTGGCTGCGTCAACAACGCCCACACGCCAATACCAAAGCCAACCCGCCCAATGGATCAATGGGGTCTGCCGAGATGGGCTTCACCCGCCTTTCTTTGATACAGACACACGCCCCCGAAGCAGGCATGGTTGTCACCTTTGAAGAAACCCGCAATGGCACACGCACAGGCCAGACTCGGCGGCAATATTGGCTTGAAAACAACGGACGATGGGATTTGCTGCAAGACACCGTGCTGCCTGGACAGGCTACTTTGGCACAGTCCACATTGCCGGAAGGCGTGCGCATCGGAAAAACGCAGCCGACTTCACAGGCGGCCACACTGACCACACCAGCCTCTGGCGCACCTGAGCGGGCAAGAAAAGCAGAAAAAGCGGAAGCACCAGACAAAACCAGCAGCCCCCGCGCTGCTGATGAGGCCATCCGCGCTGCCCTGCAAGCGTGGGCACAGGCATGGAGCCAGAAAAACATGCCGACCTACCTCAAGGCATACGACACCACCTTTGCTGCACCAGATGGACTGACACGCAAAAACTGGGAAGCCGAGAGAAAAAGCCGCATCGTGTCCAAGGGCAAAATTCAGGTTTCACTGTCCAATATCAAAATTCAGGCACAGGGCAATACAGCCACAGTCCGCTTTGTCCAAAACTACCGGGCAGACACTCTGAATGTCTCCAGCCGCAAAACACTCAAAATGATCCAACGCGGAAACCAGTGGCTGATCACCCATGAACAGGTTGGCGCAAACTGAAGCCCTGCCCCCGCATTCACACCATTTTCACAACCATGCACACAACAACATCCCCCCATTCACACCCGCGTTTGCACCGTCGTGGCTGGCTGCTTGCCTTGGTAGCAAGCCTGATGGGCCTGACCGCCCATGCACAGACAACTGCCCCAGCTGCCAGCCCATCCTCCCTTTCCACCCCAACCAAGAGAAGCACCATGAGCCAACCTCAAGTCGAACTCCACATTGCCGGTCACGGCATCATCACCATTGAGCTGGATGCTGAGAAAGCACCCAAATCAGCCGCCAACTTCCTGGCCTATGTGAACAAAGGCCACTACAACAACACCATTTTTCACCGTGTGATCGATGGTTTCATGATTCAGGGCGGCGGCTTTGAACCAGGCATGAAGCAAAAAGGTACCGATGCCCCCATCGCCAACGAAGCCAACAATGGCCTGAAAAACGCCACCTACACACTGGCAATGGCCCGCACTGGCGACCCCCACTCCGCCACCGCTCAGTTCTTCATCAACGTGGCCGACAACGGTTTTCTCAACCACACCTCCCCCACCCCCAGCGGCTGGGGTTATGCCGTGTTTGGCAAAGTCGTCAAGGGCACCGAAGTGGTCGATGCCATCCGCAAAGTGCCCACAGGCCGCAGCGGTTTCCATGAAAACGTGCCCAAGACCGATGTGGTCATCACCAAGGCTGTGGCACTCTGATTGCTGACCGGCCACACGGCAGCCACCCAGGTGGCACACCTTGACACATCCAACTGCTTCTGAAATCACCGCCCCTGCCCACTGGCAGCGGGTGGATTTTTTGTCAGATGTGCATCTGCACGCCACAGAGAACCACACCTTTGCAGCATGGTGTGACTACCTGGCACACACGCCTTGCGATGCCCTGTTTATTTTGGGCGACCTGTTTGAAGTGTGGGTGGGCGACGATGTGCTGCTGGATGCCACACACGGCCCGTTCTGGCGCGCCTGCGCACAGGCATTGCACACGGCCAGCGCCGCCCGGCTGCCCATTTTTTACATGGTTGGCAACCGTGACTTTCTGGCTGGCGAGACCTTGCTGGAAACTGCCGGTCTCATCTCAATCGGTGACCCAACCGTGCTGAACTGGGGGAATGACCGCTGGCTGCTGAGTCACGGCGATGCCTTGTGTGTGGCGGATGTGGATTACCAGCGCTTCAGAAATGAAGTTCGCCAAACAAGCTGGCAACAAGCCTTTTTGGCACAACCACTGGCAGAACGACTGAGCATTGCACACGGCATGCGCCAGCGCAGTGAACAACTCAAATCCACCCAAACTGATTGGGTGGATGTGGACAACGCAACGGCACTGAAATGGCTGACAGCCCAAAACTGTAGCACGCTGATCCACGGCCACACCCACCAACCCGCACACCACGCGCTGGATGGCACCCACAGCCGAGTCGTCCTGAGCGACTGGGAGGCCAATGCCAG
>CALMMY010000170.1 GCA_937868695.1 uncultured Comamonadaceae bacterium | reverse complement strand
CTGGATGGATGCGCTGGAGGTGGTTTTTGGAGATTTTCAGGCGATTTTCAATGTCTTTTTTGGCTCTTTACGCAATATATAAATGCGCAAGCAGCTCTCATTTTTTGCAACACATTTCAGAGCGGCTCAGAGGCGAAAAGTTGGCGATGCCAACAGGAGTTTGTATCCAACGGGCCAAAGACGATGTGGCCAATGTGTCGGGCTTGTTGCTGCCCTCGCTGGCAGCCCGTTGCGCCAGAAACTTGGCGAAATCCAGCACCTCCGCCTGCTTTTCTTCAGGCAACTGCTTCAGGATCAATAACAGTTCGGCGTATCCCATTGGTTTCTCCTCAATCCATGAACGTGTGGTCAAGCATCCAGCTTCAGAGTTCTCCCCGGAAGGCGCGGTGTTGGAGGGAGGTGAAGAGCGCGTCCATCTCCGAAAAAGCCTTGCGATGCGCAGACTTCACTTGTTTGAATGCGCTCATTCGTTCTTTGAACGTTGCCTGCATTTCCGGGGGCGGGAGCAAAACCTGGGTCTCTGCCAATTGCTTGATGTTCAGTGTAGGTTGACTGACGGTTCGTAGCTCTTGGGTGAAGTAGCGTTGGATACTGGGTGTCCTGAGCTGTTCTGCAATGAATTCGCGGTCAACGGTTGGTGACAACCTGATTCGTGCGACTGCACGGGCGATATTGAATCCTGCTTCAGCAGGCATCACCATGGCCACCAACCCAATGGTGCCAACGCAGCTGACCAGAATTTCATCGCCACAGAGACGTGAACGCCTGTACGCGCCTTCAATACTTGGGTCGATTCTCTTCAGCGCGTCATGACTCACCTGACCGTCAGTCAAATCCCCTACGCGCACCAACGGTACACCCACGTCCAACGTGTCACCCGGTTGAATAACGCCGTAATTGATGTTGTCGCCCTGCACAACCAGCTCAGAGAGTTGTGCAACAGGCCACCTCATGAGATTGCTCACCGGGTCACCAAACATCTCCACAAAAATCGCCTGCGTGAGGCGGTCGAGCTGGGCCAGGGCTTCGCGGCGCTTGGCTCTGAGGGCATCGGCCTGGTCGAGGATGGCGGCGATGCGGCGTTGTTCGGGGAGTGGGGGGAGCGGGATTTCGAGGTCGCTCAGAAAATTGGTCGGAACACGTCTCTGCCCGCCGCTGCCAGTCATTCGGCGCTCACCTTGAACCCGAATATGCCCTTGCCTTAAAAAATGATGCAAATAGCGTCCATCCAGCAGCTCTGGTTTGGGCCTTACGACATGGAACTCGGTTGACCCGAATCCATTGATGTGAGGAATGAGGGCTTGAGCGATTTTCCCGTTCTCAAAACATGGGGTTATCTTGGCAAACAAGATGTCCCCAGTCTGAAAAGGCGTGAAACCCTTTGAGACTTCGCGATACAGCCTGTCTTCTGTCGAAGTCACCCCCGCAGTCTCTGCGGACAATGAAGCCATCGGTACAAATGAGACAACCGTTTGCGGGTCAAGAGACGCATTCGTTCGGGGGTTGATTTGCGCCACCTTACTGAGACAGACGTTCACTTCAGCATCCCCTCAAGCGCCTTCATCCCCGCCTGAATCTCGTCCTCCAGCACCGCCAGCCGCGCCAATATGGCCTGGGGCGATTCGTGTTCCACCACCGCATGCACCACTTCCTTGTAGCGGTTGATGCTCAGGTCGTGGCCCTGCGCGGCAATGTCGGCCTTGGGTACGCAAAAGCTCTGGGCGGTGCGGGGGCGCTGGCGTTCGCCGCCTTCACCGCTGTCATCCCGCTTGGCCCAGCGGGCCAGCACGTCGGGCAGGTTGTTTTTGGCATGTTCTGCTTCTGATAGCTGGTTGTGCTGGCCAGATGAGCGCGGGAGTCCAATTTTGTCTTCAGGCAGCAGGGGCTGGCGCTTGTCGTCCAGGCTGTAGCCATCGGCCTGCATGTCGTAAAACCAAACGTGGTCGGTGCCGCCGGAGTTGGTTTTGGTGAAGAACAGAATGGCGCATGACACCCCGGCGTAGGGTTTGAACACGCCTGCGGGCAGCGACACCACGCCGTCCAGCTTCTGGTCTTCCACCAGCATGCGGCGCAGTTCTTTGTGGGCTTTGCTGCTGCCAAACAGCACGCCGTCGGGCACGATGACGGCGGCGCGGCCACCGGGTTTCAGCAGCCGCAGAAACAGGGCCAGAAACAGCAGCTCGGTCTTTTTGGTTTTGACCAGGGCCAGCAGGTCTTTGGCGGTGTTTTCGTAATCGAGGCTGCCTGCAAAGGGTGGGTTGGCCAGGATGAGGCTGTAGCGTTCTTCGTCGCCCGAGTGGTCTTGCGCCAGCGAGTCTTTGTACGAAATATCGGGGTTTTCTACCCCGTGCAGCGCCATGTTCATGCTGCCGATGCGCAGCATGGTGTGGTCAAAGTCGTAGCCGTGAAACATGCCGTAGTGGAAGTGCCTGCGGGCATCCGCGTCGTTGAACAGCGTGGGGTGGTGCTGGCGCAGGTATTCGCCCGCCGCCACCAAAAAGCCGCAGGTGCCGCTGGCGGGGTCGCAGATCACATCGCTGGGGGTGGGGGCGCTCATTTCCACCATCAGCTGGATGATGTGGCGCGGGGTGCGGAACTGGCCGTTCTGCCCGGCGCTGGCAATTTTGCCCAGCATGTATTCGTAGATGTCGCCCTTGGTGTCGCGGTCGGTCATGGGCACCTGGTCGAGCATGTCCACCACCTTGGCCAGCAGCGCGGGCGTGGGGATGGTGAAGCGGGCATCCTTCATGTGGTGGCTGTAGGTGGAGCCGTCGCCACCGCCGCTCAGCAGGCCGGTGCGCAGAAATGGGAACACATGCTCGCCCACCACGGTGTGCATGTCTGCCGGGGCAAAGTGCTTGAAGCGCGACCAGCGCAGGTCACTGTACGGGCGGCCTTTGGGGTCTTTGCCTTCGGGGAAGATGCGGTTTTGCAGGGGCTGCCTGAGGATGCTGGCCTTGCTTTCTTCCAGGCTGTGCGCGTCGTCCAGGCGGCGGATGAACAGCAGGTAGGTGATCTGCTCCATCACCTCCAGCGGGTTGGAGATGCCGCCCGACCAGAAGGCATCCCAGATGGCGTTGATTTGGCTGCGAAGTTCGCCGGTGAGCATGTGGTGCATCCCTGTGTGGTGTGGCCCCTGGCAGCCAGAGGCAGAAAACAAAAAACCCCGCTATCTTGCGAGTAGCGGGGTTTTTACTGTATTTGGTGCCGGAGAGATGAATCGAACACCCGACCTTCTCATTACGAATGA
>CALMMY010000169.1 GCA_937868695.1 uncultured Comamonadaceae bacterium | reverse complement strand
CCATGAGCACCGCCGCCGATACCCTGCGCGACCACCTGGCCCAGGTGGAACAGTTGCGCCAATCCGCCTTCAACGCCCCCCCTGCCCTGCGCGAAGCCCTGGCCGCCGTGCGGCTGGTGCAGGTGCGCCGCTTCCACTTCACCTATGCCGACTTTCTGGCCAGCCCGCGCCACGGCCAGGCGGCTCGGTTTTTTCTGACCGAGCTGTACGGCAGCCACGACTACAGCCAGCGCGATGCCCAGTTTGCCCGCATTGCCGGGGCCATCGAGCGGCTGTTTCCAGCCAAGGTGATGGCCCTGGCCGTGCAAATGGCCGAAGTGCATGCACTGACTGAAAGCCTGGACTGGCAGCTGGCCCAGGCCTGGGTCGGCCTCCTGTCCGGCACACCAGCGGCCACGTCCGATGCTGCCCCTGCCATGCCCCCCGGTCAAACACCGACCAGCGCAGAAACCGCCAGGCTGATGGCCAGCCGCTACCTGGCCTGCTGGCGGCAGGTGGGCCGCCCCCAGGATCGCCAGCGCCAGCTGGATGCGGTGATGGCGCTGGGCTGGCACCTGGCCGAGGTGGTGCGCATACCCGGCCTGCGCATGGCCCTGCGCCTGATGCGCAAACCCGCCCAGGCAGCGGGGCTGACGGCGTTGCAGCTGGTGCTGGAAACCGGCTTCGATGCCTTCACCTCGATGGGCAAGCCCGATGGCTTTCTGAATGATGTGCAGGCCCGGGAGGCCGACTGGATAGGCAGTTTCTTCGCAGCCGACCTGCCCGCCATCACCGCCCGGCTGGCCGGGGCGCTGCAATCCGGCCAGCCGTCACCAGGCTGACAGTACCGCGCCCGCCTGTGCTTTGGGCGACAAAACCCTAGGGCTTGCCCTGAAGGCCGTTCACACCCGGCCACCCACAATCCGGGCCAGGAGATGCGTATGGAAACCAAACCCTGGCTCAACAGTTACCCCCAAGGCGTGCCGCACGAGGTGGATGTGTCGCAGTACACGTCGCTCGTCGATCTGCTGGAAGAATCGTTCAGAAAGAATGCCCGCTCGCCCGTGTCGGTGTGCATGGAAGAGTGGATGACCTATGCCCAGCTCGACGAGCTGTCGGCTGCAATGGGAGCCTGGTTGCAGGCCCAGGGGCTGGAGCCGGGTGCGCGCGTGGCGCTGATGATGCCCAACGTGCCGCAGTTCATGGTCGGCATGGCCGCCATTTTGCGGGCGGGCTACACCTGCGTGAACGTCAACCCGCTGTACACCGCCCGCGAGCTGGAGCACCAGCTCAAGGACTCCGGGGCCACCGCCATCATCATTCTGGAGAACTTTGCTTCCACGCTGGAAGAAGTGATTGCCCACACCGGCATCCGCCATGTGGTGCTGGCCTCGTTCGGCGACCTGCTGGGCTTCTGGTATGGCCGCTGGATGACGTTTGCCGTGCGCCACCTGGCCAAAATGGTGCCCGCCTTCCGCCTGCCCTACGAAGGGCCGCAGGGCGGCATCCAGGTTGTCTCCTTCAGGCAGGCGCTGACCGAAGGCCACGGCAAGCCGCTGCGGCGGGCCACGGTCGGCCACGACAGCATCGCTTTTTTGCAGTACACCGGCGGCACCACCGGCCTGTCCAAGGGTGCGGTGCTGACGCACGGCAACGTGATTGCGGCCACCTTGCAGGCCGAGGCCTGGTTCACCCCGGCGCTGCACCGCATCAGCGACATCCGCAAGGCCAACTGCATTGCCGCGCTGCCGCTGTACCACATCTTCGCGCTCACGCTGTCGCTGCTGACGCTGCGCTGGGGCGCGCACATGACGCTCATTCCCAACCCGCGCGACATCCCGAAGTTTGTCGAGGTGCTGAAAAAACGCCCCTTCCACCTGCTGCCTGCCGTCAACACGCTGTTCAACGCGCTGTTGCAGAACCAGCAGTTCCGCAACCTGGATTTCTCGCAGCTGATGGTGTCGCAGGCCGGGGGCATGGCCGCTTCGGAAGGCACGGCCAAACACTGGCTGGCCGTGACGGGCTGCCCCATGATCGAAGGCTGGGGCATGAGCGAGACCTGCGCCATCGGCACCAACAACCC
>CALMMY010000168.1 GCA_937868695.1 uncultured Comamonadaceae bacterium | reverse complement strand
CGCATGGTGTAATTCCGACCCTTCTGTCTGAAATGCACCAACTTCATGCAACGCACCATTTTCAACACCCCCATCGTCAATGGTCTGCTGAAGGCTTTTTCTGTGGGGTTTCTGAAGCTGACTGGCTGGAAGATCGAAGGATCGCTGCCGTCCGAGGCCAACAAAAGCGTGCTGATTGCCGCACCGCACACCAGCAACTGGGACTTGCCCTACACCCTGATGGTGGCGTTTGCGCTCGACCTGCAGGTGCGCTGGATGGGCAAACAGAGCATTTTCAACTGGCCGTTCGGCGGCCTCATGCGCTGGCTGGGTGGCATTGCGGTGGACCGCTCGCAGTCCAACAACCTGGTGGCAGCCTCTGCCGACAGCATCCGCAACGCCAGCGGCCCGCTGCAACTGGTGGTGCCCCCCGAAGGTACACGCAGCAAAACCCGGTACTGGAAAACGGGCTTTTATTACATCGCCCTGGGAGCCAACGTGCCCATCGTGATGGCCTACATGGACTACAGCCGCAAGGTCAGCGGCCTGGGGCCCATCTTCCGCCCCACCGGCGACATCGAAAAAGACATGGCCAACATCAAGGCGTTCTATGCCCCGTTCAAGGGCAAAAACGCACAGCAGTTTGAAGCCTGAAACGGGTCGATGGGCGGGGAGCGTGTGTGCTCAACGCCCCCAGGAGCGGGGATAGCGCACGTATTCCACCAGCTCCTGTACCCTGGGCGGCGGCGGTGGCGTGACCAGGCTGACCAGAATCATCACCGCAAACCCCAGGGGCACGCCGAACACGCCGGCTGAAATGGGCTGAATGCCCCACCACAACTCCACAGGACGGGTCACGCCGAACACATCACGCAGCCAGGGCTGGGTGGTCACCATGTAATAGAAGGTCAGCCCCAGCCCGGACACCATGCCCAGCGAGGCGGCAATGCCGGTGGTGCGCTTCCAGAAAATGCCCAGGGTCAGCGCCGGGAAAAAGGCCGAGGCCGCAAACGAAAAGGCCGCCGACACCAGAAACAGGATGTCCGCCGGCTTCTGGGCAGCCACATAGGCCGCTGCCAGCGCCACCACCAGCAGCAGCATCTTGGAGATGGTCACCCGGCGTGCCGTACTGGCGTTGGGGTCGATCATCTTGTAGTACAGATCGTGGCTGAGCGCGTTGGCAATGGTCAGCAGCAGGCCATCGGCAGTGGACAGCGCGGCAGCCAGCCCGCCTGCGGCCACCAGCCCGGAAATCACATAAGGCAGGCCCGCAATTTCGGCGGTGGCCAGCACGATGATGTCGCCACCGATGCTCATTTCATTGAGCTGCAAGATGCCATCCATGTTGACATCGGTGATGGACAACAAACTCGGATCCACCTTGTTCCACGCAGCGATCCAGGCAGGCAGGGCATCGAACGAGGTGCCCACCAGCACATTGAACACCTCAAACTTGACCAGAACAGCCAACGCTGGTGCCGTGAAATAGAGCAACACAATGAAAAACAGCGACCACGTCACAGACTCCCTGGCCTGGCGCACATTGGGGGTGGTGTAGTAACGGGTCAGCACATGGGGCAGCGCAGCCGTGCCCACCATCAGGCAAAACAGCAGAGCAAGAAAATTGCGGCGGGACACATCGAATTCGGCCTGCTCTTCCGGGGTGCCATTCGGGTCTCCGCTGTATTGCTGTGCCTGGGGAGGCATGCCGTTGAGCGGCTTTTGCTTGGCCTGCAGCTCATGCAATCTTTGCTGCCACTCCCGCACCGCCACCTCCGGGTCACGGGGCAACCTGGCCAACCATTTTTCAGCTGCAATCTGCTCGGTCTGAGGGGCTTTGGAGGCCCTGAGCAAGGCGACCTTGGCTTCAGCTTTCGCTCGCTCCACGGCGAGGGCCCGCACGGGGTCGGCCAGCATGTCATGCAAATGGTTGGCCTGATCCTGAAAAATCTGGCGCACAGCCTGCTCATCGGGGTCGTTGGTGAGGCTGATCTCTTGCGCCGTGACTTTTTCAAGCTGCACGCCATACACAATTTGCGGCAACGGAATGCCCGTCTGCTTCACGCTGAGCCAGACGACCGGCAACAGGTAGGCCACGATGATGACGATGTACTGGGCCACCTGTGTCCAGGTAACGGCCCGCATGCCGCCCAGAAACGAGCAAACCAGAATCCCCCCCAGGCCGAGAAAGATACCCAGCTCGAACGCCACACCCATGAGGCGGGAAGTGATCAAACCCACCCCGTAAATCTGGGCCACCACATAGGTGAACGAGCACAGGATGGCAGCGGCCACACCCAGAAACCGGGGCAGATTGCCGCCATACCGTTCCCCCAGAAAATCAGGAATGGTGAATTGGCCAAATTTGCGCAAATAGGGAGCCAGAAACAGAGCGACCAGACAAAACCCGCCCGTCCACCCCATGATGAAGGCCAGCCCGTTGTACCCGGTGAGGTACAGCGTGCCTGCCAGCCCCAGAAACGAGGCCGCTGACATCCAGTCTGATCCGACGGCCATGCCGTTGTAAATGGCCGGCACGCGCCGCCCGGCCACGTAGTATTCGACCGGATCGGTGGTGCGGCTCAGGATGCCGATGCCGGCATATACGCCCACAGTCGTCAGCAAAAAAATAAGGCCTATCCATTCGCGGGACATGCCCAGTTTTTCTGCCAGTGCAAGCACCAGCACAAACACAAACACACCCAAGGTAAACCAGAGGTAAACCCGGTTCAGCTGGCGCACAAACAGACTGTTGCGGCTATCTGGCTGGCGCGTCTCATTCCTGAACATGGGAGGCATGCGTTTCATTCTTCGCCCAGGCTGTGGGCGGCATCCAGCTTGTCCATGGTGCGGGCATAAAACCAGATCAGGATCACATACACCATCAGGGCACCCTGGGCTCCCACCCAGAAACTGAACGGCCAGCCGAAGAAAGTGAAGTTCAGATCCCGGGCAAAAAAGGCCACCCCAAAAGTCACACCTGTCCAGACGAGCATCAACCAGGCGGTCAACCGGAGGTTTTTTTGCCAGTAGTGGCGCTGATTGGGAGTGGATTGACCTGGTGTGTGCATGCAATGCCTCATGCAGCCATGATGGATTCGAGCAACATCGCCTGGCGGGGTGCGAAGCTGCGCAGCTGATGCAAGCCTTGTACAGCCTGCGCCCAGTGCCCCCTTGCTGCATGCAGCCGAATCAGGCATTCCAGGCCATCGGGGCACAGGGGCTGAAGCTCCACCTGGCGGCTCCAGGCTGCCACCGCTCCGTCCCAATCGCCAAGCTGAATCAGCACCCTGCCCAAGCCGAGCCAGGCCGTGTCCATTGCAGGGGACAGAGACAGCGCTTGCCGGAAGGCATCACAGGCCTGACCAGGCTGTTTGAGTTTTTCCAGCACAAAGCCAAGATTGAACCAGATGGAAGCCGTCATGGCCTCGGGTTGCTGCTGCGACACAGTCAGCAACTGGCTTCTGGCCTCATCCCAGCGATGCAGTTCAGCCAACAGATGCGCACGCGTGACCCAAGCATGGGCCAAATCCGAGCGGCCCTGGTTGGCCGTCAGCAGCAACCAGTCATCCAGCGCCAACAGGGCTTTTCTGGCATGGCCTGACCACAGCCAACCGCGCCAGCGGCATGCCAGGAGCCAAGCTTGGCAGTGGGCCTGGATGTGCATGGTCAACGGCAATGCTCCAAGCCTACCTGCAAGCACTGCTTGATTTTGAACAAGGTAACAAGTATCCAGAGCACACAAAGAACACAAAAAGCAACGAAGGGATGGTGTTTGGTCAACACAAATGAAGGTGTGACCCAGCCCGCCGCCCGCACAAACGGCTGGGTCAACATACACAAAATGGCGTAGAAAGGGTTGCTTTGTCGTCTCTCGCCAGCCAACATGGCCAGCATGGCCCGACCCAGGAAACTCAGCAAGGCAATTTCACAAACCAGTTTGACAATCAGTATCAGGGTCAGCATGCGGAGGACAACAGTTCTTCGTGCTTCATTGTGAAGCGATGACTTACCAATTTCTGACGACAGGCACTCCAAACTCCTCTAACCGCAAATTCAAAGGGCAAACCCCGAGAGGGTTTGCCCTTTGAAACGAAAGAGGTGACACAAAACAACCGAACGTGCGCGTCACCCCCGATTGCAAAGTTCCGTCCTGTTGATCAGTCGGCCACCGCTTCTTCGGGGCGGGCTTTGTCGGCCTTTTTGGGCAACGGTGTGATGTCGAGCTTGATTTCGCTGGTTTCCGCACCCTTGTCATCTGTTTTGAGTTCAATGTCCACGGTCAGGCGACCGCCATCGACCAAACGGCCAAACAGCAGTTCGTCGGCCAGCGCACGGCGGATGGTGTCCTGAATCAGGCGCTGCATCGGGCGTGCCCCCATCAGCGGATCGAAGCCCTTCTTCGCCAGGTGCTTGCGCAGGGCATCGGAGAAGGTGACATCGACCTTCTTCTCGCCCAACTGGGTTTCGAGCTGGAGCAGGAATTTGTCCACAACACGCAGGATGATCTGCTCATCCAGCGCCTTGAAGCTGACCATCGCATCCAGACGGTTGCGGAACTCCGGAGTGAACAGGCGTTTGATGTCGGCCATCTCGTCACCGGATTCGCGCGGATTGGTGAAGCCGATGGTGGACTTGTTCATGGTCTCGGCTCCCGCATTGGTGGTCATGATGATGATCACATTGCGGAAATCGGCCTTGCGCCCGTTGTTGTCGGTCAGCGTGCCGTGATCCATCACCTGCAACAGCACGTTGAAGATGTCAGGGTGGGCTTTTTCAATCTCGTCCA
>CALMMY010000167.1 GCA_937868695.1 uncultured Comamonadaceae bacterium | reverse complement strand
CTGCCCCCGCGCCACGGCATCGCGCAGCAAGGCGTTGATGCGGGTCTGCCACCCGTCTCCGGTGGCTTTGAATTTTTCGACAATGGCAGTGTCCAGGCGGATCGTGACCTGGGTTTTCGTGCCGCTGCCCAAGGGGCGGCCACGACGTACCAATGGTTTGATCTGCGCCCACTGCGCATCCGTGAAGGGCATGGCATCCGGGTCAGACAAGGCGGCGGCTGTGATGGCAGCATCCTCTGCATCTGAGACAAACACATGACCAGATTTAAGTTTCGGCATAGAACCTTTCCTCTCGCTTGTTCGCTTTTCGCAGGCTGATGATGCGGCGCTGGGTTGGCTTGTCTGGTGGACGGTCAACGTACACCACCATCATCAAACGCAGTCCGATGTAGCCCAATCCCGCCATGCGTTGTTCACCGTAATCACGCCGGGTATCTGGCCATGTCAGAGCTGTTTCCCATTCAAAATACCGGGCACTGTTCAGGGATACCCCATGCTTTTCGGTGTTGGCTGCATCTTTGTCAGGATCAAAAATCAACGTCAACATAGATTTATTGTAGTTGCGAAATTCTTTTAAGAGTTGCAGCCCAACTATCATCCCGCCAGCCTGCCCCCGCACACCCACACCACACCAGCCGGGCGTTTCAACCTACCTCTGTCACCATGCGCATCCTGTTTCTGCACCAGAACTTTCCCGGTCAATTTGTCCATCTGGCTCCGGCGCTGGCCAAGATGGGGCACCAGGTGGTGGCGCTGGGCATGGAGCGGCAGAAGGTGGAGCT
This sequence comes from uncultured Comamonadaceae bacterium, assembly GCA_937868695.1. Classification (GTDB taxonomy): domain Bacteria; phylum Pseudomonadota; class Gammaproteobacteria; order Burkholderiales; family Burkholderiaceae_C; genus UBA2334. Next base: position 1,990 of record CALMMY010000167.1, on the reverse strand, counting down.
GCCGGGCGTGCGCTACATCCAGCACCGGCCTGCGCCTGGGGCCACACAGCAGGGCGAACTGGCTCCCCAGCTGGAAGGGCTGACGCGCAATCTGGTGGGCAAGTTTTTGCGGGCCGAATCGGCCACCCGCACGATGGAAGCCTTGCTCAAAGAAGGCTTTGTGCCCGACGTGGTGTATGCCCATTCGGGCTGGGGCGAGGCCATGTTTGTGAAGGCCGTGTTCCCCCGCGCCCGTCTGCTCGTGTACGCCGAGTATTACTACGGCACCGAGGGGGGCGACACTGACTTTGACCCCGAATTTGGCCGCCCTGCCCTGCGCAGCCTCATGCGCACGCAGGTGAACAACCTGCACCTGCTGCAAGGGCTGACGGTGGCCGATGCGGGCCTGTCGCCCACCGAATTCCAGAAAAGCCAGCACCCAGCCGAGCTGCAACCCAAGATCAGCGTGGTGCATGACGGCATCGACACCGCGCACCATGTGCCCAACGCACAGGCGCGCATCAACCTGCAATCGGCGGGCCTGACACTGCGCCCCGGCGACGAGGTGGTGACCTTTGTGGCCAGGCAACTGGAGCCCTACCGGGGCTACCACACCTTCATGCGGGCACTGCCGTCATTGCTGGCCTTGCGGCCCCAGGCCAGGGTGCTGATTGTGGGTGGTGACGGCGTGAGCTACGGGGCCGCGCCACCGGCAGGCACCACCTGGAAGCAGCGCTTTCTGGATGAGGTGAAAGGCCAGATCGACATGAGCCGCGTCCACTTTGTGGGCACGCTGCCGCACCAGACGCTGACCCAGCTGCTGCAAGTGTCGGCGGTGCATGTGTACCTGACCTACCCGTTTGTGCTGTCTTGGTCGCTGCTGGAGGCCATGAGCATCGGTTGCCTGATCGTGGGCTCGGACACCGCACCGCTGCGCGAAGTGATCACCGACGGGCACAACGGCCATTTGGTGGATTTTTTCGATCCGCAGGCGCTGGCTGCCAAGGTGGCGGATGTGCTGGCACACCGCGCTGGCATGCAGCCCTTGCGCCAAGCCGCCCGCCAGACGGTGGTGGAGCGGTTTGACCTGAAGCGCGTCTGCCTGCCCCGCAACATCGACTTTGTGCTGGGGCACTGAAGCCTGTCTGGCACCCGCTGCGGCAGCCAGTGCCGCCGGGGTGCGTCATCCGCCCCCCAGGAGTCTCATTGCCCTGCGCGACCCAGCAGGCGCAGCTTCTGGTTGGCCGGACGGGCCAGGCAGGCTTCCAGCCACTGGCTGGTGAGCGGAAACTGGGCCATCAGCTCGCGGGCAGGCTTGGCCCAACCGGCCACCGAAGCCACGCACACATCGGCCACCGTGAAGCGGCTGGCGGCCAGCCAGGCCTGGCCGTGCTGCTGCCGGGCAGCCAGATGCTGCTCCAGCACCGCCAGCGGGGTGCGCAGGCGCTTTTCGGCGGCATCGGCCAGCTCGGGCTTGCGCTGGTCGGCAGGCATGGCCACGCGGTGCATCAACACGGTGAGGGCATCCTTTTCCAGCTCGGTCACAGTCCAGAAAGCCCACTTCAGGGCCTCGGCTTCTTCTGCCGGGGTAGCCGGTGCGATGCTCTGGCCGTCGGCTACGCCATGCACCCTGGCCAGGTAGAGCGCACAGGCCATGCTCTCCCACACCACCACCAACTCGCCACTTTGGCCACCTTCGCCGTCAGGGCGCTGGTCGGTCAGCACGGGAATGTGGCCGTTGGGGTTGAGGGCCAGCATCTCGGGCGTGCGGGCTCCGCCGCCCTGGTAGGGCACGGACAGATGCCGGTAATCCAGCCCCAGCTCCTCGGCCACCCACAGGGGGCGCACGGTGCGGGAGGCGGCAATGCCGTAAATGGTCAGACTCATGGCTTGGTTTTCCTTGGATTGAAATTGGACGCGGAACGGTCACGGTAATTTGGGGTGTTGCTGCAATGGGTCTGCCATTTTTGGGAAGACGTTGCTTCGCTCTGCGGGGTGGGATTTTCGGGCT
>CALMMY010000166.1 GCA_937868695.1 uncultured Comamonadaceae bacterium | reverse complement strand
CCAAGGACAAGAACCTGTTGCTGACCACGATCCTGGCCGACGCGATCAACCTGGGGCTGACGAAAATGGCCGAGTCCTGCCCCGGAACGACCTACGCCAAGCTCGCCTGGCTGCAAGCCTGGCATACCCGAGACGAAACCTATTCCACAGCGCTGGCCGAGGTGGTCAACGCCCAATTCCGGCACCCCTTCGCCGGGCATTGGGGCGACGGCACCACGTCATCGTCGGACGGTCAGAACTTCCGCACCGGCAGCAAGGCCGAGAGCACCGGCCACATCAACCCGAAATACGGCAGCAGCCCAGGGCGGACGTTCTACACCCACATCTCCGACCAGTACGCGCCGTTCCACACCAAGGTGGTCAATGTCGGCGTGCGCGATTCGACCTACGTGCTTGACGGCCTGCTGTACCACGAATCCGACCTGCGCATCGAGGAGCACTACACCGACACGGCGGGCTTCACCGATCACGTCTTCGCGCTGATGCACCTGCTGGGCTTCCGCTTCGCGCCGCGCATCCGCGACCTGGGCGACACCAAGCTCTACATTCCAAAGGGCGATGCCGCCTACGAGACATTGAAACCGATGATCGGCGGCACGCTCAACATCAAGCACGTCCGCGCCCATTGGGACGAAATCCTGCGGCTGGCCACCTCGATCAAGCAGGGCACGGTGACGGCCTCGCTGATGCTGCGCAAGCTCGGCAGCTATCCCCGCCAGAACGGCCTGGCTGTGGCGCTGCGCGAGCTGGGACGCATCGAGCGCACGCTGTTCATCCTGGACTGGCTGCAAAGCGTCGAGCTGCGCCGCCGTGTGCATGCCGGACTGAACAAGGGCGAGGCGCGCAACGCGCTGGCCCGCGCGGTGTTCTTCAACCGCCTGGGCGAAATCCGCGACCGCAGTTTCGAGCAGCAGCGCTACCGGGCCAGCGGCTTGAACCTGGTGACTGCCGCCATCGTGCTGTGGAACACTGTCTATCTTGAACGGGCCGCGAACGCCCTGCGTGGCCACGGCCAGGCCGTCGATGACGCCCAGTTGCAGTACCTGTCCCCGCTGGGCTGGGAGCATATCAACCTGACCGGCGATTACCTCTGGCGCAGCAGCGCCAAGATCGGCGCGGGCAAGTTCAGGCCGCTACGGCCACTGCAACCGGCTTAGCGTGCTTTATTTTCCGTTTTCTGAGGCGACCCCTGCTTGGTTGATGCCATTTACGCGAAGGGCGTCAAACTTGGTGATGCTGAGAAAAGAGACCTGGAGCACCGGTTGGAGCGATCCGAAGAGTTGAGCTGGTGGGACATAACCATTCAACCTAAAACGGTGCTTTTGTAATTTCCTGTTCCCCAAGGTGGCCACGCTGTGTGTCGAACTCGGCATCACCCGGCAAACCCTGTACCGCCACGTTTCACCCAAGGGGGAGATGCGGCCTGATGGTGTGAAGTTGCTGGCTGGGGGGTGATAGCCGATTCCGATGAGGGGGCTAAACTTTTTGCTGACAATGCATAAGACTTAGACAAGACTGTCCAAAACGCCCAAGCCAGGGGCATGCAAGTCATCATTCTTTCCAGGGTCAGCCGCAAAATGTAGCGTTCATTGGGCGGGTGCCGCTACACAAGGCGCACCACCTGCTGAAAAACGTCTTTCAGCGCATGAAGGTCTTTCGCCGACTGGCGACCCGTTTTGACAAGTTCGACATTCGATTTCTGAGCTTTGTCCACATCGCAGGCATCATGAAATGTCTTCGCTGACTTTCAGAACAGCGCTTAACTCTCAAGGCTCAATCCGCACCTGGAAGGTAACGATACCCGTCTCGCCTGGATTCAATGTGCCCGTAAAGCCCCATCGAATGGAGCCAGTGAACGGGCCGCCTACTGGATTTTCTCCCGTGGTCACCGAGCACAACACCCCGCCTAGGGCCACAGGCGTGGTTTTCGTGCAGGTGCCCAAGCTGGCTGGCGAGCCGGACCATGCTGCCGACCTGAAGCTGGTGTAGGGCGGCGTGGCGTCGTTGATGCTGAGATTGGTGATGGGTTTGGCAGAGTGGTTCACAAACGTGAGCGTGTAAGTCAGGGTGGCCCCTACGCTGGCTTGCGCCTGGTCCACCGCCTTGATCAGCTCCAAGCCGGTGGCCCCTGCACTCACAGTGGTCAGGTCTTGTACCGTCAGGGTCTGGTCTGCAATGCTGCCTCCATAAGAAAACAGCGCCCGAGGCGTGAGCGTGCGGGTAGAGCCCTGGCCCGCTTCGGCAGGCACAAACTGCCTGATCAAGATACACACCTTGGAAGGCGTGGCCAGTGCCGGATTGGTGAGGCCTGGGGCGGTGTTGGCATTGGGGGCACGAACGGCAATGGGGGCGGTGATCACGTCATCCCCTGCATCCAATGCGCCATTGCAATTCAGGTCTCGATAGATGGCATCAGTGAAAGCCACCCCCGCAGGTGAGGACACCGCTGACGCAATGCTGAAGGTCACGTTACCTGTGGTCTGGGCGACAAAGGTGTGTGGCATCAGCACCTGAGTGGACGGCAAGGCCTGGCGGGTCTGGTTGGGGCTGAAGGCATTGGCCTGCACATCGCCAAACAGCAGATTGGTGTAGCTGGACCCAGCAGCCATGGCATTGGCTGGCACCACCAAACGATCTGATGCGAGTACGTAGCTGGCTCCGGGGATGCTGCCCGGCGCACCACTGACCGAGAGGTCGCCAGTCAGGTTGTTTTCAACGACGTTCACCACCGATGCCAGCGTGGCGGCAGGCACATACAGCGTGAAGCGCCCACCGCCGTCGGTCACCGTGGTGTCTGCGGCAGCCCCCGTGCATGAGGTCAGCGTGGAGGCACAGACGGTCACACCCGATAAAGAGGACTCGCCCCCGTTGAGCACACCGTCATGTGCAGTGCCTCCGCTGGCACCGTTGTCCCGGATGACTTGGCCGTCAAGGCGGCTGCCCCGGAAAATGCCGAAGTTGAATGGAGGCATCAGGGTGCCATCGGTCCCGATTTGAAAGTCCACATAAAAAGCGGCGTTCTGGGTGCCCAGGTAACCCGGTGGCAGTTGGGGAGTCAGGGCGGCAGCACCCGACACCGTCGTGATGAACACGCGCCAGTTGGGGTCTGCAGGCAGAGTGCCGAACGCAAAATTGCCAGCAGCCGACACCAGTACCTCCTGGTAGAACACCCCGTTGCGGGTCAGCTTGGCATAGAGCTGCGGCCCAGAAGATGGCGAACTGCTGTAAGGCGTGCCCAATGTTTCCCCGCTGTCTGGGCTGGCATTGTGGTTATCGTCAATGTACACACGCCCACCCAGGCGTGTGAAGTTGACCTGGGCCGTGGCACTCAAGGTGGCGACAAACTCGCCTGACAAGGCACCCGGTGCGCCCGGTGAGGCGGTTTGCACCCCGCTGTAATTGGTGGCATCGGTGGACGGTAAGGACGACCAGGTCAAGTTGGCCGTGTTGGTGATGACGGTGCCACCCGACACCCCCACATTGGACGTGGCAGCAAATGTGACGGTCACGCTGGAGCCCGCAGGCAAGCTGGCCAGCAGTGGGTTGTCTGCCGTGGCGTCGCTGATGGTGACCGTCTGTCCAGAAATGCTGCCCTCGGTTCCCCCTGCGTTGCCATCATTGTCCAATCCATCTGTGGCCAGGGGAATTGGTGCGAAATTCGCATCCAGCACATCGGTGATGGCCAAGTTGCGCATGGGCACACCGCCAGCTAATGTCGGGTTGGTGACTGTGATGCGGAACTCCACCACGTCTCCAGCATTGGCGTTGATGGCTGAACTCCACACGCCATTTTGGGTGCGGTTGCGCGCTTGCTTCACCAGAGTGGGCTGGGGCTTGACCAGGATCATGGCCACCTGTGCATGCAACGCAGCAGTTGTGGTTGAGCCGCCAACAGTTGCAAACGTATCGTCTGCATCATTGGTCATGAAGGTCCGACCCTGATACACAAACTGCGCACCCAGGTTGTTGGTAGCTGTGGTGGTGGCCCCCAATCCACTCACGTTCAAGGCACGTGCCACCAAGTCAAAAGACATCACCGCAGAGCCAGATGTGATGTTGGAAAATCCAAGCTCCGTCACACCATGATTAACGGCACCAGGTGTTGTAACGCTGGTGGTGGTGCCACTGGTCACCGTGTGAGACACATACCCCAACACGTCGTCGGCGGTGCCGACCAAGGACAAGTTATCTCGAATCCGTATGCCGCTGACGGTGTTGGCTCCTGCACCGAACACATTGAGGGTGTTGATGAAGCGCGCTTCTTCGCCAATGGTTAAGTTGCTGCCCGTCGAGCCCGAGTCTGTCGTGATGACGCCAGAGGCGGCCAACGCCTTTGTGATGACAGCACCAATGACTTGGTAAGCCGACCGGTCAAACGAGTGCTCACCCCAGGTGCTGCCGTCTTGCGCCAAAATTCTCCCGCGAACCACGGGCTGGAATTCCATGGGCAGCACCAGGCTTTGCAGTGTGAGGTTCACGGTGAGCGTGATGTAGCCAGAACGGGGAATGGATCCCGCAAAAGTACACAACTGATCGCCACCGGAAGGCGCACAGGAAAATGAGGTCAGCGAAGCGCCTGAGGCGGTCGCGGTGGAAACACTGGTAAAGCCCCAAGCTGTGCCTGACAGTGGAAGCAAAAATGTGAAGTTATCGGCAATGGAGTTCACCGCCCCACTGTTCGTATTGGTCACCCGGAAGATGAACGACTGGGATGATCCAATGGTTGTGGTGGAAATCAGTCGGGCGGGCTGACCGGTGGATTGCAAACTGATGTCCAGATCGGGCATGAGCAACGCCAGGCTCGTGCTGGCCGTGGCAGATGCGGGGCAAGTTGCGCCGGCGGCGATGTCCATGGTTAGCGTTTGGGACGATGGCAAAACCGGGTCCAGCGTCGGACTGGTTTCTGCCACCGTCAACGCGGGATATATGCTGGCGGCGGTCAGGTCATTAAAAGGTGCGCCCGCGTTGTTGGTGGGCAGCACGTAATACACAAGGGTCAAGGTCTGGCCGTTGCGAAACGTGCCATTGACTGTCCAAGTGGGTGTCGATGCCGTGCCGCCCTTGGTGAGACCCGTCACACTGGTCGGTGTGGGGCCAGACACGGAATACGTTGCATTGGCAGGGGTCGTGTAGGTCTGGTCCAACACAGCCCACGACGGGATGGTGGCGGTGATGACGGCGTTGGACACACTGCCGCCACTGTTGGTCACGGTGTAAGTCACCATTGCCCGGCCATTGTTCTGGGTCGTCGTGGTCACGGTGGCCCCAGTGAAGGCGGGCCCGGTCACCAACTGTGCCGTGCCGGTGTTGTTGGTCGGCGTAGCCAAGGTACTTGTCGCTGTACATCCCCAAGTGATTTTTGCGGTATTGAGTGCCACCGGGGAAGCGGGCAGGCAGGTGGTGCCCACGACTTCCTTCAGGTACAGCACACGGGTGGCTCCGGCGGCCAGACTGGGCAGGGTCAACGCAACGTTGCTGCTGACGGTGGTTGCGCTGGCATAGTTGTCAGAACACCCCCCTGACAGGTTGCACAGCTGCATGCTGGTGGCGCCACTGCCCGCAAACAGATCCGTTAAGCGCACATTCAGAGCCGCCACAGGCCCGCTGTTGGTGACGGTGACTTTCCATTCCACGTTATCGGTGGCCCCCGCATAAACGGGGGAAATATAGGTGCCTGTCGTGGCTGCTCCACCTGTCACCGTGCGGTTGACTCCGAGCTTGGTCACGGTGATGTTAGGGCGGGTGACGCCCAAGATAAACACCGAATTGCCCGAATTGACCACCGCGCCGCAGGCGGTGTTGGCGGCAGCAGCCGTTGTCACGCTGTGGCTGGTGGCGTTGGTCACATCGCTGGTGTTGAAATTAAAGCGGATCAACACTTCGGCAATTTTTCCACTACCGGTTTGCGTGAGTGGCACCAGTTCGGCCAACGCGGCAACGTTGGTGCTGTTGACGGTGTACGGACTGCCTGACTCCCCTGTGCCAGAAAACGCACCAGCGATCGGGCTGTAACTCACGCCACCATTGGTGCTGAACTCCACCGCAGACAACACCAGACCGGTGGTGGAAGGGCTGGAAATTTCGGTGATGACGTTGTTGTACACAGACGCCTGTCCAGTGTTGCGCACCCTCACCACGTGGCGGGCCGTACCGCACAAGGGGCAATTGCTGCCAGAGCTGTCGGTGCTGACCTGAAGCTGGCCGGTGGGGATGATGAAGTTGGGCAGCGCACTGCTGAGTGTTTGTGCCGCCGTGAAAGGGGTGCCACAACCCCATACCGAAGAAATGGGTGTCCCGCCCGTGATGGAGCAGGTGGCACCGCTCACATCGGCCACCAGGGTCAAGGCCACTTGCTGACCTGGCTGCAGGGTGCCTACCGCAAAGGTGGCCACCAATCCCCCCCCCGACGACGCTGCCACAACAGGGGTATTCGCGGCGTTGGTGTCCACGACATTGAGTGTCAGACCGGATGGCAGATTTTGCGTGACCGTGGTGTTGTAGGCCACACCATTTCCTGTGTTGGTCACATAAACCAGCCATTGCGTTTTGTTGCTGGCGACGGTCACATCCTGTGGCGATACCGTGGCTTTCAGCAGGGCTTTGCGCACCAGGTTGGGCACACTGGAGCCGGTGGTACCGTTGACGCCAGAAAAATCAGGGGACGCGGTGGCAGAGGTCTCCAGGTCGTCGTAATCGGCGCGGGCCGTCAGGGCGGAGGGTGTCGTCGTGGCGGTTGGGCCCAGAAAAGCGGGGAAGCTGACCGTCCCGGCACTGCTCATCTTGACACCCGTCGGCAAGGTCCAGGTGGGGTTGCTACCGGCGTTGTAGCTCCAGGCACCCGAAGTGCTGAAGAAGCCGGAGGCGGTCTGGGCTGGCGACGACGGAATCTGATAGAGCGTGCTGCTGTTGAGCACACTGAGCTGCATGTTGCTGATCAATTCTTCGTTGCGGTTGCTGACCGTGGCCGAGGCGGTAAACGGTTGGCACACGTCCAATGTCTGGGGCACAGACACCGCCACATCGGCACGCGCACGCGCCAGAGGCACAAAATCGCCTTGGGTGTATGTGGTTCCCGAACATCCCGCCGTGCTGCCGGCCACCGTCAGGGTGGCCAAGGTGGTCCTGGACGTGGTGCCGCCAACGGGCACAGCAGCATCAGGAAACGTCATTTGGTACGTGAGCTGTAGCCGCTTGTCGGCCGCATTGTTGTCGTTATAAAAACCCACACCAGCCAAAAAACTCAGATCGACACTGAAGCCGCCCTGACAATTGTTTGCGGCCACGGTGCCCGACGTACACGTGATGGAGGCATTGGGCACAGCAATCAAAGAGCCCAGTGCGCCACCGGATGTGTTGGCCAGCCTGACTTTGACGCCGTAGTTGGACACCAACTGCGCTGTAGCGGCACCCGAAAAATTCTCTTGGTAGGTGCTGTTGGGCGTACCGGCAAACGCACCGGCGAAGCCCACACCCCAACTGTAGTTGGCAGTGGCAGTGACAAACTCGCCCTCGACGCCATCGCGCAAGCCATTGTTATTGGTGTCACCCACGCCCGCTTCAAAGTAGGCCCCCGTGGGAGATGACACGTTGTAGTCCTGCTGAAACAGGCCGCCAGGGTTGTTGGTGAGCAACTGCGAGGCGGTGGACGACGTGTTGAGCGAACACGACTGAACCGAAGTGGCTGCAATGCTGGCGGTGTTGTTCAACGTACTGCCAGCGGTACAAACCCCACTGGGCGCATTGAAATTGACCGTCAGGGTGGCAGGCACACTGGCTTTGGGCACGGTCCAGGTGACCAAGCTGCCACCTGTGCAGGCTCCGCTGCACGTGAATGAACCGGCCGAAGCCACCAAGCCCACGCCTGATACCCCTGTAGGCAAGGTGTCTGTCACCACCAAATTGGTGCCGCTGATCAACGCCGTGTTGGTGGCATTGAGGCTGATGAGGTAACTGGATGCCTCGGTCACCACCACCCGAGAGGCGCTCGCGGTTTTACTCAATGCAATGGATGGCGTGACAGACGGTGGGCTGACCGTGTGCGTGACGGTCGGTACGGCAAACGCATTCCCGCAGGAATTGCTGTACTTGGCCGTCCAGACGCCCAGCCCACTGGGCAATCCGGTACACACGCTGGTGGCCGCCACATCGAACGTGAGGTTCAACGTGGTGTTGCCTGCCAGATTTCCTCCCGTACCGGTGTAGGTGAAGACGCCTGTGCCAGAAGCATAAGTCCACCCAGCGGCCACACCGCTGACCGTCAGACCCATGCTGTTGAAGTTTGTCTGCAAGGTCAGACCTGTGGCCGTGCCTGCGGCGAGTGCATTGGCCACCGTGACAGACACCGGCGTGGTGCCTGAATAGTTGAGCGTCACGTTCGGCACCGTCAGCGACACGTTGGGTGCGGGCAAATCCAGCGTCACTTGGGCAAAGCGTGATTTGCTGGTGGCACCCGTCAAATCCGTCGTGGTGACCGTGTTGCCAATGGCCGTACAACCTGTCACGGTCGCCTGGACACTGGCTTTGAAGTTGGCACCTGTCGCCAAGTAGGGCAGCGTACACACGCCACTGGCACACGAGGCACCCGAAGTGGTGCTGACCAGTGACGACAAGGCCAGACTGCCCCCTGGATTGATGGCGGACTCGTTGATCGTGACATTGAACAGCCCGCCAATGCCAGTGTTGGTGACCGTCACCCCTTCGCTGGAAGCGGTCAGCCATTGGGCCGTGGTCCCGACAGCGCGCACTTGGTTGGTGGGAAGCTTGTCCAGGGTCGAGGCCCCCGTGTTGACTTGTACGCTCTGCAACACAGGGGTAGGTGCAGGATCCACAGCACCGTTGTCCACCGAAGCCTGAGACCAGTTCAACGTAAAGGAGTTGGTTCCCGTCGATGCCGTCAGGCTTGCAATTACCTTGAACTGCAAGGTGATGGCGCAACCGGCTTGCATGTCATAGCCACTGCCCGGCACACCCGTGGATGCCAGGGTATAGGTCAGCACACCGCCAGAAAGACTGGAAGAACTCAACGTGGGTGCAGAGGCCCCACAACCACTGGACGTGAGGCTGGGGACGTTGGCCCCAGAGGTCACCACCGTCATGCCGGTCGGAATGGTGATGTTGGGCTTGACGTCGAAGCTGCTGGTGCCTGCATTGGTCAAGGTGAACTGAATGGTGTCGCCGTTCGTGGGCGAGATCACACTGGTGCCGTTCCAGACCCCTCCAATGTCCATGCTGGTGCGTGCCACGTCGGCTGGTGTGAAGACACCGGCGGCCGTGATGGTGCCCGCCTGCGCGGCCGCCATGGCGAAAACACTCCACACCACCGCCAGCAAGCGCAACCACAGGGTTACCCGCTTGTAACGGGAGAAAAAATGCAAAAACAGTGTCTGGTCGTTCATGGGGCTGAAGTGTCTGCGCGGTCTTTGGATTTCGAATTGAACAGGTTCTCGTCAAATTTCCAACGCATGCGCAGATACGGGCCACGCTGCGTGTAGTCGGCAGCGGTCAGATCTGCGTCATGGAAACCAAACCAGTTGTACCCGGCAGACAGCCACAGGTTCTCGGACAACAAATACCCGGCCTCCAGTCCCAGTCCATGCTGCCTGTTGGACAACTTGTTCTGCCACATCACGCCGCCATGCACATCCAGGTCAATGCGCTCGGTCAGGTTGTGGGTGTACCGCATAAACACCAGGCCAATGCGAGTGCGGTTCAGGAGGTCTGGCGCAAATGCCTCATGGGACCATTTGTAAGCCCAGTGCTGCGTCAGCGTGTGGCCACGGCCCAAGCGAAGGTTGGTGTTCAACCCCAAAATCCATGAGTCACGCACAAACGGGGTCAACGCCGTGGGGTTGTCTTCGTGCCTGCGCTCAATGCGTGCCAGCCAGTTCAGGTCATCGCGTTCGCTGTCGCGAAAAGCGAGGCCAACCAAGACTCGCCAACGCTCAATGTCGGCGGCTGTCAACGTGCTTTGGTGGTTCCAATACAGACGGCCCAGGCTGGTCAGGCGGTCATCATGCTTCAAGGCCACCCCTTGTTGCACCAACCAAGAGCTGGCACTGGCGGCCTCGCGACGCTCCACACGACCAGAATACTTGAGGTCCTTGTCGTTCAGGTACTCCACACCCATGGTCACGGCCATGGACGCTGTGGCCACCGCTGCGGCTGAAAGAGGCTCCACTTTCTCGAAACTGCCGGTGGCACGCCAGTCTTCATTGAGCTTGAAGGTCTGGCGCAGGCCCAATGCAGCTTCGGTCAGGGGACCATCTGTCCCATCCCGTGCTCGATACTCTGAAAACGCCCGGCCATCTGCACCAAATGGATGCTCCACCCCCACCAGGGCCACCGGACGGGTGTCCGCCAACGGATTGGTCAGCAGGTGCAGGTCTGACACCAGTTCATAGCGCCCATAAAGGCGGGTGTTGGAGGGCAATTTGTACTCTCCGCCCACGGCCAGCAAACGGCGAGAAGCGTCATCAACAGACTGCTCAGCCTCCACAAACACCATGGCACCAGGAATGGCTTCAATCGTGGTCTGGAGTTTGGCGCTGACGCTGGTCAACTGGTCCGACTGCGTTCCCTTGGCGGTCACGACCTTTTCGGCGATGTTGTTCAGCCCCAAGGTCAGACGAGTCTGTGGCGTGAGTTGACTTTCGAGTTTGAGCGCAAAGTTGGTTCGCTCGTTACCTTGAATCAAGTCTTCGGAGCGATTCCCTTCGGCCAGCAGCACATTGTCTGCACTGATTTTCTGCTTGGCAAGGCCTTTGATTTCAATGCGACCCGCAGGCAAACTGGCTGAAGGGTTATCGAACGTGGGGCTGGTCCGTGAGGCTGAGAGCAGCACCTGCGTGTTTTTGGTGTCATCGTGCTTGAACACAATGCGACCGGCTTCTCCCTGCCCCGCAATGCCCGTCAAACCGGGCACGCCATGGCGATCGGTGGCCGCCACTTCTGCGGTCACCGTCGAAAATTCCGCAGCCTTTATCACCAAGGACAGGCCATAAACCGACAAGGGTTGCAGCGGGTTTTGGTCCTTGCTGACCAGGCCGCCCACGCTGACGGAGTCACTGAGCTTGATGAGGGCATCGAGTCCGGCCACCCAAAACGGTTGCCCCCCTTGGTCCACCTCGTAAGTCACTTTGATGAAGCGCGGGTTGAGGTTTCCATCAAACGAGGGCTGGGGTGCCTTGAACAACAGTGAACGGTTGAAGGGCTCAACCTCGTAATCCACAAACCGCTGCAGCGATTCGGTGGCAATCACCTGCCCCAGCGCATTGCGGTCCCGGGTGATGATTTCTACTTTCTCGCTGTTGACGATGGCACCATCGCCGAGAAGGGCATAAGGGCCTGAAGTGCCATTGGCCCGAATTTCCAGAACGTACTGCCTCAGGGTGTCTTTGCTGGCATGGACATTGACCCGCACGTTCTCATCTTCGAAATGCCATTTCGCACCGGTGAGACTGCGCGACACGGACGACAGTTGGCGAGATTCCCCTCCGCCGGTGTCCGGGTTCTGTGTGTTGTAGTCGCCATACAGCAGCCAAGACTTGTCTTTGTCCACGCGCACATACAACCGCTGGGTGGACTGGGCATCCCAGCCCCGCTCGGACGAGTCGCCATACACCGGGTAATACTCGTCCGGTGAAATGTCGCGAAACATGCGGGCACTCAAATCGCGGTCGCTGTCATACGCCAGCGTCAGGAGGTACTCGCCTTTTACTTTTCCCTTTAAAAACAGGCTTCCACGCAATCCAGCATTGACTTTCCCGTTATCAAAATCTTTACTCCAACGCTTGATGATCTTCTCGAAACTGTCTGGGTCTTGCACGCTGGCCAGTTGAGCAGGGTCCAATTTTCGCAAGGCCACAGCGCCCTCAATCATCCCGGCGGCGACCAAAGGCCGCAAGTTGGGCAAGAATTTGACCGTGGCCTGTGCTTTTAACGTGCCCTGTGCCGCTGTCAATCCCACATCTCCAGCGTTAAGAGGCGGGCGCACCTTGAAGCGGCCTACACCGTCTTGCACAAACACCTGTACACCCGGCTCAATGGGGTCCAGGTCGGTTTCCTGCCATTGCGCACCTCGGATGTCTAGGCTGATGGGCAGCCGGGCATTGACAGGCAACCCCTCAGCGTCCAGCAAGCGGAGTGTGACCACCAAGGGCTCGGGCACGTCCGACTTGGCCTCTTTAGGCACCTCCCAGGCCAACTTGGCGAGTTCCCCTGGCGCGCGGAGTAGCATCACCAAGCGGCCACGTTCGTTGCCAAAAGGGTCTGACTCCAACAGAGTCAGCTGGTTGCTCCCTGCCCGCAAAGGCAGCGCCACAAACTCAAGGGCCTGCACATGACCATCTTCCAGGGTTGAGCGCGTGCCGATTTTGTCCTCACCTACCGGCTGGCCATTGACCTGCAACACCAGTCGGTTGCCCAAGTGCCCCTTTACCTGGACCGTCAATTGGCGGTCCGGGACCACATCGCCATCGCTGACGTTCACAAACGCCAAGCTGGCATCGGTTGTGGGCAGCCACTGGTCAAAATCCTTGGATTTGGCTTGATAGATTTGGCGGGCTGTTGGCTCAGGTGTCACATCGGCAGGTGGTGGCGCATTGCTCAGTGCAAGCATTCGCTGGTCGCGCACCATCTGCCCGGCGGGCGCAATGCTTCCACCTGTGCCAGCGGTGGTGACTACTCCAGTGGCCAGGCGATCTCGCGCATTGGTGACGACCGTTGACACAGCTTCAAATTGAAAGTCTTTCTTGACCGCACGGTCCCACTCTTTTTGGGCTGCGGTGAGTTTGAGCATGTCTTCACGCCGTTTCTCGACCCTGGCCAGCAACTCAGGCTCGCAATTGCGAACGGCAAAGTCACCCCTCACCATCTCCCCCTTTTTAGGATCCACAAAACGCAGGCTTCCGTCTCCTCGGTTGCGGTTGTCCAAAGGGTGCAACACCGCACCTTCAGGCAAGGTGGTGAGGTCCAATTTCAGGGCCTGGGTTTTGGGCACCAGTCCATACAGGCTGTATTTGCCTTCTTCGTCCGTGATGGCGTAGTTGCCGCTGTCCAGAAACAACCTCACACCGGGAATGCCCTTTTCATTGGCTGGCAATTGTCCATTTTCATCGGGTTGACCCTGGCGGCCATCCCCATCGCAGTCAAAGTACACCTTGCCCACCAGCAAGGCCTCATCGGCGAACACGCCGCCTGTCACCGTCACTTTGGCCTGAGCCTGGTTGGAGGTGAACGTGCCACTGAACGCCTGGGCCGTGTTGATGCCATTGCCTTGCAGAGCCCTCACCCCAGCCACGGTGCGATAGGTCAGCACAGGCTTGGCGGCTGGTGCCACATTGCCGAGATCAAACCGCAACTTGGGTCCTCGGCTGGGCGGATCGGGAAAAACTGCGCCATTGAGCCGCACGCTGCCCTTCAACAACGCAAATCCGGCTGGCAACACGTCCTCAATCACCACATTCGGTACGGAAAACAAAGTGGGGTTGTTGAGTTTGACTTCATAGCCCACGCTGTCACCCAACTCCACCGTTGTCCGGTCTGCTTTTTTTTGCAGCATCAGTTGGCTGGCCAGCGCAGCCAGTGGGTCCACCGGAATGTGGTTATTGACCACATCGGGGTCACCCGCAGACAAGCGAAATGACATGAAATACTCTGCCGCTTGACCCACCTGAGGTGGACCGTTCAAGTTGGCCGAATTGACCGAATACACCTGGCCAGCGGGGGCCAGCCCAGTCGGATCCAGACAATTCACCAAACCGCACCCGCCCTCGCTGGGGCGGGGTGGGATGAGTGAGGATGGTGGGGTCAGGTAGCCCGCCGGGGGTGACACCTGTAGCGTCAGATCACACGCACCAGAGGCTTGGCTGCTACAAAATTGGACACCGGCGGTGGTCAGGATGTACTGGTAATAACCAAAAGGTCCGAGTGTTTGTTCCAGCGAGCCCAACCCGCCAATCAGGTGCGTTGATGCATCAAACCCGGCTGGCGTCAGCAATTTGACCTTGGTGCCTGCCACGGGTTTGCGGGTCAATGAGTCGTACACCACGCCATTGGGGTCCAACGGCAGGCTTTGCTCAACGATGGTGTCTCCGCCCTTCAGGTCCACCAGCAGGCCTGTGCCCTGCGAGTTCAACACGGAGGGTACTTTTGTCTGGGAGGTCTTTTCGCAATTGGCAGGGGTGTCGCTGGGCAAACCGCGCTCGTTGCACACGGGGCGGCCATTGACAATGTTGGACACGGGATCTCGAAACCGGATCTCGTAAGTCCCGGGAATCAGGTCGGTGATGACATATTGGCCGTCCTGCGCCGTCTGGCTGAAGCCAATCACCTGGTTGTTGGCCACCGCCTCTACCCGCCAGTTGGCCAAAGGGGTATCCCCACTGGCCAAGGAAAACAACCGATCGTGGTTTCTGTCCAGCCACACCATCCCGCGAACGGTCGCCCCCAGGGCGACATCCACAGGTGCCGTGGCACCGTTGTTGCCCGTCAAACCTGTGGGCTCGCCACCACCCGACACGGATGCGCGGTTGATCAACTGGACAGGCGCACCCAATTGGGGCTGCGAAGGCAAACTGGCTTGCACAGAGCGAACCACGAGCTGCAACGGCGCAGGATGCGTGGAGGCTTGCCCATTGCTGGCGGCAGGGATGACGGCAGACGACCGGCAGGTCACACTGCGGTCCCCGGACAGGCCTTGACAAGCCCACGTCGCCCCTCCTGAGATCAAATTTTGAGTCGGCGTGAGGCACTGCGGTTCGTACACCAAACCAGCGGGCAAGTAGTCCGTGATGGTGATTTCGCCTTGTGTGGGCACACCACCTTGGTTGCTTGCATCCAAAGAAAATAGCGAACAATTGTTCAGGGTATTGGCGCTGAGTGCTTTTTTAATCAATATCAAATCAGGGAACTGCCCCGATACCGCCTCTACCGTGTATTTGGCCACGTTGGACATGACCTGATGAGGAACCCCAGTGCCATCCGAGAACCTCATTTGCGCCACGTTCCAAGTCAGGTCTGAGCCCGCAGCCAAGCCTGGCAACACATCGACCTTGAACTCCAGCCGCCCCTGCGTTCTGGGCGGAACAGAGGCAATGACCGCTTTGAGCAAGTTGGGCTGCACCACGCCAAAGCTGAAATCCATGCCAACGGGGTCGGCACCTTGGATATCGGTCAGGGCCAAGCCGTTCCAGCGGGCGGTACCTGCCACATACGCCATGCCCCGGGTGTCAAAGCCCGTCCCTTGAACACCCAGCCAATCGGTCAACTCCACCTGCGTGGCCGCGACCGTACCGATGTTTTGGTACTCGATGACGAATGTCAGGTGATTGTTGCTGTTGTTGTTCGGTGAAGGCCCTGAAGTGACATCCAGACGTTTGGACACCAACATCGCCGCACCCGAGGTGATGGTGGTTTGATCGCGGTTCGTGACAGGCGCAACGGCCATGACCCCTTGACCTGCCGCGTAGGCGGCATTCCCCTTGGCAACGACGTCAAAGCCGGATACCGCTCCTGCCGTCACGCCAGCGGGGATCTGCGCCAACACCACCAAATTCATGCGTTGGCCGGGTTGCAATACTGGCGAGAGGGTCAAGGGCAGACGGGAATCAGGTATGCCATCGGCGTTGACATCTGGATACGCCACCAGAGAAGCGTAATTGAAATCGGTGGCGACTCCGGTGAACTGAACAGTCAAATCGAACACATCGGGTGCATTGCCCGTGTTCGTCAGTGTGTGCGGGAACGCCACCACACTGCCCGGAGCGGCAAATACCGTTTGCCCGGACTGCAACAAAACCCCTGGCACGCGCGCCACCACAGCGGTGACCATGTTGGACTGAATCGAGTAAGTCTCACCACTGGCCAGCGTGAAAGTGGCGGTCGCAATGTTTTCAATGCGTGCCTGGTAGGGCGCTGACGTGGCGTGGGCCACCCCAGCCTGAAAACAGCCAAGTGCCACCCAGATGGCCCACCAAACGGTCCACAAAACGGCCATCCCAGCAGCAAGCCACGAGCGAAGCCGACTGGTGAGGTTCATCTTGGAGGTATGGGTGCCAAAATTCATTGAAGCGTTGGAAGCGCACAGACAATTCATAAGCCGCAACCACCTGGCTGCTGCTTATGAATGAGCTGTGGAAAGAACCATTGGACAACCCAAGCACCAGCATTTTGGGCTTGGGCCACCTGACGATGACTGAGAACTCAAGTGTACCGGGGGAGCGAAGCCCCACCGGCACACTTTTCATGGCATCACTCAGCTGTCAATGCGCACACAGAAACGCATGGTCACGGTGCCACCAGGCGGCACCGTGGTCACGGCACCGGAGGTGATGCTGGCACCAGACACGGTAGGCGTAGCAGGTGCGCCAATCGTGCCTGCGGCGGAGGTCAGCGTATAGGTACACGCCCCAGCCGCTACCAAGGTGGAGTACTGAGGTGCCACGTCCTGAATGTTCAACGCGGTCACAGGCCCAGAGCCCGTGTTCTTGGCCAACACGTTGTAGCAAACGAACTCACCAGGGTTCACGCTGCTCAACGTACCTACGCCGTAGCTGACGGGTAAAGCAGTACACGAGCCAGCGGTGTTGGTGCCCAGCCCTTGGGTTTTTTCCAGCGTCACGTCACCCACGATGACCTGAGACGTGTCGGTCACGCTCACACCGACTACAGGACCTCCCGTGTAAGTGGCTTTCAACGTTTGCACAGCATAGGCACCCTGTGGCGCACCCAGAGGCGCAAACACATTGTTCAGCACGGTCACGCACGTACCAGCAGGCAGCGAAGCAATGGTGCCACTGGCACCCAGTGCCGTATCAGTGGGGTCAATCACGCCAGCTGTTGCGCCGTTGTCACGGTACATGGCGTTGGTCCAGCCTGTAGGCGTCTGCGTGGTTGATGTCGATGCCAAAGCCACGTTGGTCAGCGTGGATGTACCAACGTTACACACCTCGTGGCTGTACACCACGTTGCCGCCGGGGTACACCTGACCTGTGCGATTGGGGGAGATGGTCAACGCAGACAAGCTGCTGTTGGTCACTATCACCTGGTCGAGCTTGACGTCAAACGCAGCAGTTGGCGTGGAATAACTGACCGCAGCAGGAGAGGCCGCACGGAAGTAAAGCGCCTGGGTCAGGTTGGTCTGGTTGGCGGGGATGGACACCACCGCACACACAGCCATGGCATTGCCAGTGGAAATGTTGCCGGTGTTGATGATCACAGGCATGGCAGCCAAAGTACCGGCCACATCGCAACCAGCGGCATCCGTTGCAGCCGTACCGGCTGTCACACCACCTACGGCAGACGCACGACGGAATTCCACGGTCCAGCCAGCAGGCAAGGAAGCTGCAAAGCCGGCGGAGTTGATGCTGCCATTGCTGCCCGAGCCCAGCAGGTCATAGGCATCGGCCGAGCCGGTGGTGTTAGCCACCACCAGTTTGAACACGCCCTTTTGACCGGCTTCAACGTCCTTGCTGCATCGGAAAGAGGCTTCACCGGTTGCGTTGAAACCCGCACCATTGCCGTTCACCGTGGTACAGCCTGTGGTGACGTTGGTCAAGTCCACCTGTTTCTCGATGATGTCGGACAGCACCAACTGAGCATCACGAGTGTTTTCGGGGGTGACTGTGTCGATGCCTGTGTTGCCAGCTGTGGCGTCGCCCACCGAGGTGGCGCGCACGTCGGCTGTCAAGGCCGTGTTGCTGACCGCAGACATGGGCAACTGCACACGAATGAACACAGGAATGGTGGTGCCACTGGCCACAGGGCCCGTGTCAGGGATGCCATCGCCGTTGCTGTCCACCAGCGGAGCCCCGGCCACAGAAGTGGCGATTGCGGGGTTCGTGCTGCTGTAGAACTGGAAGGTCGTACCAGCCGGGAAGAGGTTGTTCACCATCGTCATGTTGAACGTGTCTGCCGCATTGCCGGTGTTGGTCACGTACACACGGTAGTCAATCGTGCCACCCTGTGGGGCGGTCGCAACCGTGACCTTGTCGTCGCGGGCAAAAGCCGTTTCAGTGTCGTTCACATTGAATGGCCCCGCAGTGGTTGCATCCTGAACGTTCACGCCACGGGTGGCTGTGACTGTGAAGGCCACGGTGTTGGTCGATGTGTTGACTATGACCAATCCATCACTGTATGCCACGGAGGCCGTGTTGGTGGTGGTGCTGGTTCCGACCACTGCCGTGGCGGCAACATTCAGCTTGAAGCTGACCTGACCGGAGTCACCTGGGGCCACCGATGTGATGATGGCCGTGACGGTGGATGTCCCTGTGACGGTGTAGTCGATGCCAGCAGGATCACCTCCAACGGTGTCAATCAATGTCACCGGTGTTGCAGCGCCTGTGGTCCAACGCCCAGATGTCGGTACATAAGTGAAGCCAGCAGTGGCACCTGTACCAATGACATCGGTCAGTGTGACCGCAGTCGCAGCGGCTCCACCAATGTTGGTGTAGTTCAGTGTCACAACCACTTGCGTCCCTGTGGGACCGGTGATGACGTCAAACGACTTGTTGACGTTGATGACAGCCTGATTGCTGATGGTGGTGGTGTCGGTGACACCCGCTTGCGACCCCGCAGGAGCGGTTCCAGAAGCCACATAGTTGTTGGCATCTGATCCGTTGCCCACCGCGCCGACGCGCAACAGCGCCTGGTTACCGCTGGTCTGTGGTGCAGGAACTTCACCTGCAATCACAAAACGGAAGCTGGCACCCGCAGCCACGGCCGTGGTGGCGGTGATGGGTGTAGCGTTGTCTGGCAGACCATCGCCATTTGCATCCGCAAAAATGCGAATGTTGGACAGGTCAAACTGATCGCCACCCAGGTTGAAGGTGGACAGCGTGTAGGTGTCAGGTCCATTACCCGTGTTGGTTAACACGTGAGGGAAGTAAACCGTGCTGCCTTGTGGTGCCACTTTGGTTTGTGTGGCTGTGAGGGTGTGACCGTAAATCTGGGCAACCGTGGTTTGCACCAGGTTGGAGGTGACATTTCGGGATGTTCCCGTGCCATCCGTGTAAGTGGCCGTGGCCTGGTTACCGATGACCGCATTCGCTGGCGGTGCGGCGGCCATGGCTGATGTGCTGCCCAGCAGCCAAAAAAGGCTTGCCAGCATGAGACTGACCAACCAGACCATGCTGATTGGTGGCGATTGACTGACCCGATTTAATTTCATTATGTGTTCTCCTAAATGACACCTGATGCATCCACTAAAAACCAACCTCAACCCTCACCCGTGGCTTGCGCCCATGAAGCACAACGCACTGCACGTGCGCAATGGGGCTTACCGCGCAGAATTCACTTCAACCCTGGCCTTGACCGTGACCGCACCCTTGGCGGCCAATTCGCCAATGGACCAACGCAAGGCTTTGTAGGCTTGAGGAGGGACAACCTCATCAACCAACTTGCCTTTGCGCTCGACCTTGCGCTTCAAGGGCGGGACGCCAAACTGCTCACCGTCTTCGCTGACGGTGGTCGGTGGTGGCATGGCGCTGTCTGGGAGGTAAGAAGTGCCGGTGGGAATGGGCAGCGTGGCCATCAGGCCTTTGATTAAAGAACTGCCAGAGTTGCTGTAGGTCAACTCATATTGGAGCTTGTCACCTGGCTTGACTTGAGTCACCTCGGTCAAAGACTCTTGCCCGTCAGGCTGAGTCGCTATCAGCTTTTGAACCAGTTTTGCACTGACAGGCGATGCCGCAGGTGACTCAGACAAGGCCTGGGCGCGGGCCACAGTGGGCTGGGCTGTTGCATACCCAGAAAGCAATGCGAGTGCCGCAATCACCAAACGAAGAGTCACGACCGAAAATTGTTGTTTTTTCATGGGCTTAGAGAAAATGGCATTGATATATGCTTGCGCAAATTTAATATTTGTGTGACTCATTTTTATGAGGAAAATTAATTTATATCAAATTTGAAAGTATCACAATCGTCTGAACCCTCATTGACAAAAAACCAATCATTGTTCAAATTAAACTGAATAAGGTAAATTCGCATTCATTTTCCTGTCAACGTTGCGTGACTGCTACAAAAATCGCGGTAGAGACACGCATTGCTGAGCGCCCCATCGTGGCATCCCAGTCATGAGTGATGTCGGCGAGGGGGCTTTGTTGCGTAATTCAAGCGAAGGACGATCTTCCCCTGACCCCAGGCGGA
>CALMMY010000165.1 GCA_937868695.1 uncultured Comamonadaceae bacterium | reverse complement strand
TCAGCCCCTGCTACGCAGCAGCCACGCACTCAGCGCATCGGCATCGTTGGTGGTGCGCAGTTCGTCGAAAGCGGCCTGGGCTTCGGGGTAGCGGCGGCGCAGCAGGTTGAGCCACTGTTTCAGCCGCCCGGCGCGGTGGCGGCGCTCCACCCGGCCTTCCACTAGCTGCCAGAAGCTGTGCAGCAGCGGCTGCACCTGTGCCCACGGCACATACGGCGGCAGGCCGACCGACAGGGGGGCAGTGAAGGCTGTGGCTGAACCTGGGCGGCCTTCGGGCTGGGGTTGACCATCGGCAGCCTGCGTGCCAGCAGCACAACCGGTTGCATCCCTATTGATAGCTGCTTGTGCAATTGAATCAAGCGCATCAGGTTTTTTTTGCATTGGAATTTCCTGCCCGGATGCGGTTTGCGAGGGTGCCGCTCCTTGGGCTTCGCTGGTCTCGGCAATCGGTGCAGGCGGCGCAGCCTGGGCCGCCACCGCAGCCCGTATGGCCAGGGCCAGGCCGGGGTCGGCCACGATGCCACGGCCCAGCATCAGGCTGGTGCAGCCGCTGGCGGCTTGGGCACGCAGTGCGTCGTCAACCGTCCAGATTTCGCCATTGGCCACCAGCGGCAGCTTCACTTCGCGCCGAAGGTCGGCAATGCGCTCCCAGTAGGCGGGCGGGCGGTAGCCGTGGACCTTGGTGCGGGCATGCACCACGATTTCGCTGGCCCCGGCGGCCTCGATGGCCAGGGCGTTGTCTTCGGCGCGGTGGTCGTCGTGGTAGCCCAGCCGCATCTTGGCCGACACTGGCACATGCGCAGGCACGGCGCGGCGCACAGCGGCCACGATGCGGTGGATCAGCTCCGGGTCATCCAGCAGCGCCGAGCCACCGCCGTGGCGATTGACCACGTTGGCCGGGCAGCCGAAGTTCAAGTCCACCCCGTGAGAGCCCAGCTCGGCCAGGCGGGCGGCGTTCTCGGCCAGCAGCGTGGGGTCGGAGCCCAGCAGCTGCCCGCGCACCGGCACCCCGGCCAGGGTGAAGCCGCCATTGCGCAGCTCGGGCATGGTACGGATGAAGGCGCGGGCAGGCAGCAGCGTGTCGGTGATGCGGATGAACTCGCTCACGCAGCGGTCCAGCCCGCTGGGGTGGGGCAAGCCAGGCGTGCCCTGCCCGGCCCCCACGCGCGTGAGCGTGTCACGCAGCGCAAAGTCCAGCAGACCTTCCATGGGGGCGAGCAGCAGTTGCATGGGGCAAGTTACCGGAAAACTCAAAAACCGTAGCTGAGTTCTGCAACCAGGTGTGCGGCTCCATGTTGCCACGCAGGCTGCTGCGCTGAGCCCGCAATGCGCCCAGCTTTGAACAAGGTAGTGGCTTCACCCGCCTTGAACCGCTCTTTCCGGTAGCCGAACTTAAGTGATGCTTGCCATTTCGAATCGGCAAACGACTTTACCAATCGCCATCCAACCTCGGTGGTTCTCCCATGACCCAAACTCATGTGGGCTGCGTCATAACCTGGCAGCCGTAACAACAGACTGTCGTCAAATGACTTACCCAACCACACGGATGTTTCGAGCTGTAGGTCAGGCATCAGAGCCAACCGGTGTTGAACCCCAACTTTCCCAAAGGTGTATTTGTAATGTTCGGGGTACCCCACAGCGGTTGGAGTAGACCGAATATCTCGATGCATCGAAATGCGGTCTGTCGCCACGCCAAGTGCCCAATTAGAGTTGACAGGGGCAAGGAGTGTCAGGCCCAGCATGCCATTCTTCACATTTGTGGTGGAAGTTGCACGCACCCCTTGGTTAGTCACACCCTCATACAGGCGATCACCCAACAACTGCTCATAACGAACGGAGGCATGAAACCAAGGGTGAGACATGCTGAATGCTGTGACGACAGCACCAAGCGATCCAGATTCTTTGACATGAACAACGCCTGTATTTGTCTTTTCTCGCCACTGGGAATCAACGATACCAACCGACTGTTCAATTCGCCAAGTGAGACCATCTAAGCCGGATGCATGACTGGTTGATGGCTGCATCAAACAACACAACACAACAGACAAAGGGCCAAAAGCCCTTTGTCTGATGCAGCTTGTCTTCAGAACAAAACTTCGTTCCATGCTACCAATTTACTTGCTTCATACGAACCATCGTTGGCAGCATCCAGCTCAATCAGTACTCGGCTACCTGAACTGGCTGTAAACCTCATTTTTCCACCTGATGCAGTTGTAGCGGCAGCCACACCCGAAGTAGGGTACCCGGTGGTAGAAACAAACGGCTGTAGTGTTTGAATGCTCAACTGGTTGCCGCCAAGGGTAGGCACAGTCAAGCCACCATTCATCGTCATCGAAACCGTTGAGCCGCGAACGGACATGTCCATCTTGTAATTAGCATATTGGAAAGTATCTGTTTTTCCACCTGAAGAAACAGAAGAAATCATGCTTGGTATGGTGATCGACACATCTGCGCTAGAGTAGCTTGCGTTAGTCACACGCATCGTCATCGAACCCGAACTTTGGTAAGTGACAGCACCTGCACTGGCACGAAAATCATTCGTAGAGGCATCGATAGTCACAGAAAATGGGTAACTATCGATGTTTCCTTGGACACTGCCAATTCGCATGGTCATTGCGCCATTCAGAACAGCACCATCCTCGCGGCAATTATTGGCTGTGATTGTGATGACATCGCCTGAGGATGGGTTGTATTCGTTCCTGACACTACCGGAATAGCGAACAGAACCTCCACCAGAACACGTCTCGGATTCGCTCACTTCTACACCAGTAAGATAAGCTGGTTGCTTGGTTGCTTGCAATGCAACAGGGTATCTTTTTTGCACGAATTGAGGAAATGTCATGCCAGTGCTCACTTGAGCACCCGTCAAGAACCCAGAAAAATCTGCAAGCGTGCCCGCATTGGAAGATCCGCCCAAGACCTCCTTGCCGGCAACTTCATAATTTGAAACTGTCAGAGCCACGGATGGGCGATTGTCTGTCGGAACACTGGGACTGGAATCTCCGCCGCCACCACACGCAGCCAATACGGAAACCATCGCAACTGAAACTGCAACTTTTTTCATTTATCTACTCCTTTTTAGCTCGCAGAGTCCCGAAAATGGGTGTCGCTCATCCCTGGAGCACATGTGTAATCTGAACGACAAGTGACTGTAACACCCGACCCACATCAAGAATCTCGCGTCAATTCATGCAAAGTACGATTGCGTTGACCGTACAGGCACCGGCCATCAGGCAAACTGAGATTTGGGCAGCATCCACCGCCCTGGCTGACCGGGCAGTTCGGTGAACCCGAAGTGCCGGTAAAACGCGGCAGCCCGCTCGTTTTTGGCATCGACCACGATGGCAGCCACCGCCAGTGTCTGGCTGGCTGCGGCCACACGCTTGCAGGCATCGGCCAGCAAAATGCCCCCCAGCCCTGTGCCTTGGGCCTGCTGGCTAACGGCCAGACGGCCCAGCAAGGCCACGGGCACGGGATAGCGCGGTAGCTTTTTGCGCCACGCCTCGGGCAGTGTCTGGGCGGCCACGCTGGCGGCACTCAAGGTGTAAAAGCCAGCAATCTGCTGTGGCTGCCCCACGGGGCAGGCCACAAACACACGGGCCACCCCACGCTTGACATCTTGCGATGCATGGCGTTGCAGGTAGTCGTCCAGCGCAGATTCACCACAGGCAAAGGCAGCTCTGTCTGCCTCGGGATCGAGCGGACTGATGGAATACATCACGCCATTCATGGCTGCACTTGGTCGGCATGGCGCTGCAATGCGCGTTGCAAGGCGGGGTTGGCCGGGGCGGGTGCATCGAGTGCGCCCAGAAATGCAGCAAAGTCGTTTTGCGTGAGGGTGATAGCTTCGTGCGCCTGCACCACCGACTGGGCCTGAAGCACGGCATGCCGCAGCACAAATTCAGACACGCTCATGTGTGCATAGGCCGCTGCCTTGTCAAGCAGGCGGCGCATGTCCTGGTCGCAACGGATGTGCAGCCTTGTGTCTTTGGCTAGGGTGGTCGGCATGGCCTGCTCCAGAGTGGCTTGGGTTGAATGGTGTGCCATTGTCGCTGTTTTTGTGCGCCAATTGTGCGTACATACCAGTCAATCTGTCGGTGTGTGGCTGACGCTATTCAGCCGAGGGCAAATCGGTGTCGGTGCCATCAGACTGCTTGCCCCTGCGGTCGCGTTTGCCGCTGCGCTTTTTGGGTGGTTTGCGGGCGGCTTTTTTGGCATCGCGGGCTTCGTCTGCTTCAACAGCCTGGGCTTGCCAGGCGGCCAGCTCGTCGGGCAGCTCCAGCGTGATCCGGCCCAGTGCGCCGGTGCGAAAGTCGGTGATGACGCGCTCGGCGGCTTTTTGCCAGTCCACATGGCCCCCCTTGGCCACGGCTTGCACCTTGGCGGCGATGGCTTCCAGCAACTGCTCGTCGGTCAGCGCGGCCACTTCTTCCACGCTCTGGGCCAGTTTGTAGCGGGCCTTGAGCAGCGCGGCATAAGGCTTGGCGGCGTAGTGCAGAAATTCCAGGGCCACCTCGGGTTCGTCGTAAGCGTTTTTGCCCACCGCGCCGCTGACGGCCAGGTGGAAGCCGCTTTGCACGACGTTGATGCGCGGCCACAGCATGCCGGGGGTGTCGTACAGGTAGAAGTCGTCGGCCAGCACAAAGCGCTGTTCGTGGCGGGTCACACCGGCTTCGTCACCGGTTTTGGCGGTTTTGCGGCCCACCAGGCTGTTGATGAGGGTGGATTTGCCCACGTTGGGCACGCCGCCGATGAGCACGCGCATGGGCTTGACCATGCCGCCGCGCAGCGGGGCCAGCTCGAAACAGCTTTCGCGCAGGCGCTGGATGGGTTTTTTCTCGCCAATGCCGGGGTTGGCACTCAGGGCAAAGGCCTGGGTGCCGGGCTGGGCGTTGTAATGGGCCAGCCAGATGGCGGTGCGCTCGGGGTCGGCCAGATCCTGCTTGTTCAGCACTTTGACAGTGGGGCGGCCCGCCGTCAGCTCGGCCAACATGGGGTTGGCGCTGGAGCCGGGCAATCGGGCATCGAGCAGCTCGATGAACACGTCGATCTCTTTGACCCTGGCTTCAATGGCCTTGCGGGTGAGGTGCATGTGGCCGGGAAACCATTGGATGCTCATGGGACACGGTACTTTCTGTGAAACAAAGGCGGCATTGTGCCTTTGGTGTGGGCTCCCTAGCCCTGCTTGGGGCTTGCCCTGTGTCGGATACCGGGGCCGCCATGCACAATGGTTTTTTTAACTTTGGCCACCCGGCCCGCAGCCGGGCCACACGCACATGAGCATCACTGTCAACATCGAACTGGGTTACGAACTGGAAGTCAAGGCCGCCGCCGCCGAGGTGTTTGCGGTGCTGTCGGATGTGCCCACCTCGGTCAGCCATTTCCCCAAGGTAGAGAAGCTGACCGACCTGGGCAAGGGCGTGTACCAGTGGGAAATGGAAAAGGTGGGCACGGCCCAGGTCAACATCCAGACGGTGTACGCCAGCCAGTACACCAGCAGCTTCGATGCCGCCAAGGGCAAGGGCACGGTGAAATGGACTCCGGTCAAGGGCATTGGCAATGCCCAGGTGGGCGGCCAGTGGACGGTCACCGGCGGCAAGAAATCCACCGCCATCACCCTGAGTATCGAAGGCCAAATCGTGGTGCCCCTGCCCGGCCTGATGAAGATGGTGGTGGCCCCGGTGGTGGAGGGCGAGTTCGAGAAGCTGGTCGA
>CALMMY010000164.1 GCA_937868695.1 uncultured Comamonadaceae bacterium | reverse complement strand
CCAGTGGCTGGACAGAACCCACCGTGGTGTGGGCCGATGCCAGGCAGGTGTGGGTGCTCGACCCTGGCCCGCACCGCTGTGCGGGTCTGGCGCTGCGGCAGTGGCTGACACGCCATGTGCCTGGGCGCAGCGTGCAGATCATCAATTCGCACGCCCACCCCGAGAACGTGCTGGCCAACAGCGCCTGGCCACGCGGCACACCCATCCATGCGCTGGCGGGCACCCGCAAGCAAATGTCCAGGCGCTGCCCGACCTGCCTGAAGTTCATGCAGCAGACCCTGGGACGACGCTGGATGCGGGGCACCCGTGTGGTGTTACCCAACCGCGAGCTGGCACCCGGCCAGTGGTTGACACTGGCTGGCCAGCACTGGCAGGTTGAGGCCCACGCACCCGCCCACACCGAAGCCGATCTCAGCCTGTGGCAGCCCGAAACCAGGGTGTGGCTGGCAGGTGGACTGGTGGCCTGGAGCGGTCTGCCTGACAGCACACGGGGCCGGGTGCAACCGTGGTTGCAGGCGCTGGCCACCCGGCTGCCCGCACAGCCTGCCGATACCGCTACAACGGCAACCGATGCCGCAGCAGCGATCTGGGGAGCCCCCGGGCCGGGCGTGATGCCGGATGGCCTGAGCCAAGCCCACCAGACGCAACGCTACCTGGCCGAGTTGGACGGGCTGATCGAGCGCAGCCAGGCCGCTGGCCTCTCGGTGCTGGAGGTGCTGGCCCAGGCCCCCAGCCCGGCTTTTCAACCCTGGCTGACATCACCCCAGGCCATTGAGCGCCACCAGCGCAACCTGATGCGCGAGTGGCAATTGCGCGAGGACGACAGCTTCAACTGAGCGTCCGCTCAGAACGCGTGGCTGGCGCTCACGCCCAGCATCCACTGGCGGCCCGGAGCGGGTTCGAAAAAGCGCTTATTGCCATCGTTGACGATGACCGAGCCCACGTATCGCTTGTCACCCACGTTGTCCAGCCGCACAAATTGGCGCAAGCGCCAGCCGCCCACACGCTGCTCCAGCCCGGCGCGCAGGTTGAACACGGTGTAGCCGCCGGTGCGGTCGCTGTTCACATCGTCCACCATCATGCCGGCCTGGTGCAGCACCTCCACAGCGGTGCTGAATCCGGGCAGCGCGGCGGGTTTCCAGGCCAGCTCGGCAAACGCGGTGCGGCTCACAGTGCCGGGAATGCGGTTGCCCGCAGCCACCGTGCCCCCGCCCGCTGCGGTCATGGCATCGACAAAGCGGGCATTGAGCGTGGACAGGGCCACATGCGCACTCCACTCACGGTTCAACTGGCCCGAATACGCCAGCTCCACACCCGTGCGCCGGGTTCTGCCCGCATTGGTGTACACCGTGCGGCCTCCACTGCTGGAAGCCACCACGATTTCATCGTCAGAAGCGATCTGGAACGCCGCCACATCCAGGCGGTGGCCTTGGGCCAGCTGGGTTTTCAGGCCCACCTCGGTATGGCGGCTGCTCGCGGCACGCAGACCGAGGTTGGGTCCGCTGGCCCCGGTGCGGTAGGCAATTTCAGTCAGCGTGGGGGTTTCAAAGCCCTTGCCCACATTGGCATACAGGTTGGTGCTTTCGCTCAGGTGCGAAGTCACGCCCAGCACGGGATTGACGGCGCTGAACTTCACACCACCGCTGTCGTCTGGGTTGCCCTTGGCGATGAAGCGGTCATCCACACCGAACTTCACCCGGCTGCTGCGCACACCGGCCACCACGCTCCAGTGCTCGTTGGGCATCCAGTTGGCCTGGGCAAACACCCCGGTGCTGGACACCGAGCCGGCTTCGTCGCGCTTGAGTGCCCCCTGCTTGCCCAGGTTGTTGATGTAACCCAGGCGGTCTTCTTCCATCTGCTCGTATTCCATGCCGGCAGTGGCCTCCACCTGGCCCTGCTCCAGCGCAAACTTCTGGTTGTATTTGAGGCCCACGCCGCTGTAGGTGCGATCCAGTTTGACGATGCCACCGGCAGCGGTGGCCAGGTTCTGGGCCGACAGCGGAATGGACAGCCGGTTGGACAGGTCGCGCGTTCCCCGGTAGACCGAGGCCGTGACGGAGCGGGTGGCATCGGGCTTGTGTACCGCCACCACACCGATCTGGTTCTGCGCCACTTCCTTGCCTGTGTTGTAGTCGGTGGCGTTGACCACGGCCTGCCTGGGGTTGACCTCGAACTGGGCGCGGGTCAGCCCCAGCGGATCGCCGGACACCGGCTGGTCGAACAGGTTCATCACCACCGTGAAGCGAGTCTGGTCGGTCGCATCCCACCGCAGCTTCGCGTTGAGCTGGCGGCGTTCGGCGGCGCTGTGGTCGCGGTAGCCATCGGTCTGGAAGCGGGTGTAGTCCAGCAGGTAGTTCAGCTTGCCGGTCTGCCCGGCTGCGTTCAGGCCGATCTTGCGCAGGCCGTCCGAGCCCACCACCACCGAGCCGCCCACCTCCGGCGTGGCCGGGCCATCGGCGGTGAACACCTGCACCACACCGCCCGCCGAGTTGCCGTAGAGCTGGGCCAGTGGCCCGCGCAGCACCTCGATGCGCTCGGCACTCGACAGACTGACGGTCGAAGCCTGGCCCTGGCCATCGGGCATGGTGGCAGGAATGCCATCGACGATCAGGCGCGAGCCCCGGATGCCGAACGGCGACCGTGCACCCGAACCCCGGATGGACAGTTGCAGATCCTGCGCATAGTTCTGCCGGTTGAGCGCCGAAATGCCGGGCACCCGGTTCATGGACTCCGAGAGATTGACCTGTGGCCCCGAGGATGCGATGGTGTCGCGCCCCACGGCCTGGATGGAGGCCGGGGCATCGAAGCTCTGTTGCTCAAAACGGCTGGCACTCACCACCACTTCGGTCAAGGTCTGGGCTTGGGCCGCACCAGCGGTGGCGGCACAGGCCAGAATCACGGCCTGGGCAACGGGCGAGTGGCGGGTATGGAAAAGAAAGTTCAAGGTTGTCTCCGGTGGTGGTTGTCTGCACCGCCCTGCGTCTGGGGCGGTGTGTGACCGCTGAATGCGCGGTCACCACACGGCTGAACGCAGTATCCGTACCATGCAAAAAACCAGGCTGCGAGTGCGCCGGGGGCAACACAGTGTGTCCGAATGGAACAGGTGTGGCGCAACACCTGCCCAGGCTCACCAGCCATTCTCATTTTGATCACGGCGGGGACGATGCGGCGGATATGACCGGTTGGCCTGCGGTCTGTCTGTCGGGTCTGTCCGGGTTGGGGTGGCGTTGCTTTGCCTGTACTGCGTTGCCGGTGCAATGGTTCTGTACTCTGCGCCCGTACAAGGGGTGAGCCGTCCTCCGCACGCTGCGAGCAGAGATTGTCGGAACGGCTCA
>CALMMY010000163.1 GCA_937868695.1 uncultured Comamonadaceae bacterium | reverse complement strand
ATGGCTGAGCGCAGCACGTTGCGGCCGATGCGGCCAAATCCGTTGATGCCTACTTGGATGGTCATGGCGGGGTTCCTGGTTAAAAATATAAATGAAAATGGTCGTTTGCACTCGACTGACAAGGAAAGTCAGCTACAGACAAATCAAGCCGTCAGTGCTGAAAAATCGGCAATCACGCGGTCTGGATGGCAGGCTTCGATGGGCTGGCCCATGTTGTAGCCATAGGGCAGCGCCCACACCGCCACACCGGCGTTGCGGGCGGTGGCCACGTCGATGGACGAATCGCCCACAAACAGCGCCCGCGCCCTGTCCACACCGAACTGGGCCAGGCAGACTGCAATGCCCGCCGGATCGGGTTTTTTGGTGGGCAGGGTGTCGCCGCTGATCACACGGTCAAACAGGGGAGCGAGCCTGTGCGCGTCCAGCACCACCTGGGTGTAGCGGTCTTCCTTGTTGGTGACCACGGCCAGCTTCACGCCCAGCGCTTTGAGGGTGTCCAGCACCTCGCGCACCTGCGGGTACAGGTGGCTGCGGCTGCCGCAGCGCTGGCCGTAATGCACCACAAAGGCGGCGCTGATGGCGGCAAAGTCTTCCGCCTGGCGTACCGCCTCCTGGCTGGTCTGGCGTGAGGCCGCCAGCGCCTGCACCAGCAGGGTCTGGGTGCCGTGGCCTATCCAGTCGTTCACCTGCTGCTGCGTCACCGGTGCCAGACCGAACTGGGTCAGCGTGTCGTTGGTGGCATCGGCAATTTCGGGGGCGGTCTCGATCAGGGTGCCGTCCAGGTCGAACATGACCAGATCGAACGCGCGTTCCGGCGCGGTGGGTGGCTGAATGGGGGCGTGATCATTCATGACAGTGGCGGGTAGATGTGGTTGCAGTGGCGGTACACGGGTAGCAGACCGACTGTGTGTTCAGTGGGACGAGGGCACGATGTGGTCGGGCAAGGCCTGTTCGCGCCTGTGGGCTGCGCGGTGGGCCAGCACGCGCACGGCCTCCTGCACGCGCTGGGCCGTGATGCCGAAGTGGGCATACAGGTCTTTGGCCGGGGCCGATTCGCCGAAGCTGGCAATGCCCACCACCACGCCGGTGCGGCCCACGTACTTGCGCCAGAAATCGGGGTGCGCCGCCTCGATGGCCACGGCAGGCAGCGCCAGTGGCAGCACCTTGTCCTGGTAGGCCTCGGGCTGGCGGTCAAACACATTGGTGCAGGGCATGGACACCACGCGGGTAGCGATGCCTTCTGCGGCCAGCGCCGCGTGGGCCTCCATTGCCAGCGAGGTTTCGGAGCCGGTGGCCACGATCACGGCCACGGGGTTGGCCAACTCGGCCAGCACATAGCCGCCCCGGCGGATGCCGTCCACCATGCCCGCGTCAGTCAGGCGCGGCAGATTCTGGCGGCTCAGGCACAGGGCGCTGGGGCCATCACGGCGCTCAATGGCGCTGGCCCAGGCCACGGCGGTCTCCAGCCCATCAGCAGGCCGCCACACATCCAGGTTGGGAATGATGCGCAGGCTGGGCACGTGCTCCACGCTCTGGTGGGTGGGGCCGTCTTCGCCCAGGCCGATGCTGTCGTGGGTGAACACATGGATCACCCGCGGCTTCATCAGCGCGGCCATGCGGATGGCGTTGCGGCTGTAGTCGCTGAAGGTGAGGAAGGTGCCGCCGTAGGGGATGAAGCCGCCGTGCAGCGCCAGCCCGTTCATGATGGCGGCCATGCCGAACTCGCGCACGCCGTAGCTGAGGTGGTTGCCCCAGCGGAATTGACCCTGCTCATCGCGCCCTGCCCGCACGCAGCCCTTGAAGTTGGTGAGGTTGGAGCCGGTCAGGTCGGCACTGCCGCCGAAAAACTCGGGCACCAGCGGGGCCAGCACGTCCAGCGCGTTCTGGCTGGTCTTGCGGGTGGCAAAGGCATCGGGCCTGGCGGCAATGGCGGCCAGCACTTCGGGCAACTTCTCGGCAAACGCGGGCAACAGATCGCCCCGCATGCGGCGCTCGAACTCGGCGGCCAGCTCGGGGTGGTCGGCGCGGTAGGCGGCAAAACGCTGGTTCCATTCGGCCTCTGCCGCCTGGCCGCGTTCCACCGCATTCCAGGCAGCGGCAATGGCTGCGGGGATTTCAAACGGCGCGGCTATCCAGCCCAGCGCATCGCGGGTGGCCTGCACTTCGGCGGCACCCAGGGCGGCACCGTGTACGTCGTGCGTACCGGCCTTGTTGGGCGAGCCCATGCCGATGACGGTTTTGCAGCAGATCAGCGTGG
>CALMMY010000162.1 GCA_937868695.1 uncultured Comamonadaceae bacterium | reverse complement strand
TCCGGAGTTGCCTGCGCCCACGCGCACCGACTTCCAGCGCGACCGCGACCGCATCGTGCATTGCACGGCCTTCAGGCGGTTGGTTTACAAGACGCAGGTGTTTCTGAACCACGAGGGCGACCTGTTCCGCACCCGGCTCACGCACAGCCTGGAAGTGGCGCAGCTGGGGCGCAGCATTGCCCGCAGCCTGGGGCTGAATGAAGACCTGGTGGAGGCCATCTCGCTGGCGCACGACTTGGGCCACACCCCCTTCGGCCACTCGGGTCAGCATGCCCTGAATGCCTGCATGCAGCCCTTCGGCGGCTTCGAGCACAACCTGCAAAGCCTGCGCGTGGTCGATTGCCTGGAGGAACGCTACCCGGCTTTCGATGGCCTGAACCTGTGCTTTGAAACCCGTGCAGGCATTCTCAAGCACTGCACCCGCCCGCATGCCGAGGCGCTGGAGGCGGCCGAGCCGGGCGGCGTGGCGCAGCGGTTTTTGCTGGGCCATGCCCCGTCGCTGGAGGCCCAGCTGTGCAACCTGGCCGACGAGATTGCCTACAACGCACACGATGTGGACGACGGCGTGCGCTCCGGCCTCATCACGCTGGAGCAGGTGGCCACGGTGCCGCTGTTCGCGCGCTTCATGCGCCAGGCGCTGGCCGATCACCCGCGTTTGCAGGGGCGACGGCTGCTGTTCGAGTCCATCCGCCTCATGCTCAGCGCCCAGGTGTACGACGTGATCGATGCCACCCGTGCCGCCATTGCCGATTCGGGCATCACGCGGCCTGAGCAGGTGCCGGTGGCGGGCGTGCTGGTGCGGTTTTCTGCTGGCATGCGGGCCGAGTCCACCGCGCTCAAGCGGTTTCTGTCGCACAACCTGTACCGCCACCCCAAAGTGACGGATTCGATGGACCGTGCCCAGCGGGTGGTGACCGATCTGTTTGCCCTGTACTGCGACCAGCCTCCCGCGCACCTTGTGCAGCGCCCCGGCGACAGCCGCGAGCGTGCGGTGGCTGACTACATCGCCGGCATGACCGACCGCTATGCCCTGTCAGCGCACCGGGCGTGGAGTGGACAATCGCTGTTTGATTGAATGAAACCGAGCCAATCCCACTGAATGCCTCATTTGAAGGCAATGCATTTTTTCCCGGAGGAAGCCAGATCATGAGCTTTTTGCAGCAACTTAAACAGCAGGCCAACCAGCTTCAGAACCAGCGTGGCACCGATGTCAGGCAACTGGAAGCCAGCATCAAGGCCACCGAAGATGCCTGCCAGACCATCCGGTATTACCTGTCTGATCTGGCCGCGCAGCTCAATGTGATTGAACCCGATGCCCGTCCGCTGAGCCTGGATGGCAAAACCCGCTGGCCCGCCATGAAGCTGACCCAGTTTCGGTTCGATGCCCGCAAAAAAACGCTGCATGAACGCGAGGTGACCGACTACATCGGCATGGGCTGGATGATCGTGCCCAGGGAGCCGGTGCAGGAGCGGGGGCGTGTGAGCGTCAACTTTCCGCCCGACCTGGAGCGGGTGGAGTCGCGCTTGCGGGCGGGCAGCATCAAGCACGAGCGGCTTGAGCAGCGCCACCCCGATACCGGCAAATTGCAAGCACTGGTGTTCGAGCACGATTTGAGCTCCCGCGCCAGTGCGGTGTTCAAGGCCGACCACGACCAGGCGCTGCTGCACGTCAGGCTGGTGGGTGTGACCGGCCTGGTGGTGCAGCAGACGCAGATGCCCGCCT